>NZ_JAHLRC010000065.1:0-23452 GCF_018919545.1 Citrobacter sp. S46_ASV_140 | reverse complement strand
ACCCAACAGCAAGGGCGCGTTGGTCATAACCTGATTAAAAAAGACGGTAAAGATGTTGTAGAGGATCTCCATAACGATCTCCAGTAGACGAAGTTGCTGAACATTCATTACAGATGCCCAGGATGTTGTGCCCTCACTCTAATTTTCAAAAGTAATCACAACAAGATTGAATTTGATTAAATGTGATGCAGTACGCAAATAATTCTCACACTTGCAGAGTGGCTTTACTTCTAATTCATCGTCGACAAAATAAACCCTATTAAAACAATAAAATACAAAACAAACACTCAAGTAGACCATCCTGTCACGCTGTGATTTGCTCACATTTCCCCGTTGAACAGCGAAAATCAACGCATTGCCTTCTTGAAAAAATGATGTCAATATCAATCAAAATAAATCATAAATTGACTTAATCTGAACAAACATGAAGGTAAATGCGATGAGTAAAGTAAAAAGCATCACGCGTGAATCATGGATCCTGAGCACATTCCCGGAGTGGGGAAGTTGGCTGAATGAAGAGATCGAACAGGAGCAGGTCGCCCCGGGCACATTCGCTATGTGGTGGCTTGGCTGTACCGGCATCTGGCTGAAGTCGGAAGGCGGGACGAACATTTGCGTCGATTTCTGGTGCGGGACGGGTAAACAGAGTCACGGTAACCCGCTAATGAAAACCGGCCACCAGATGCAACGCATGGCTGGGGTGAAGAAACTGCAGCCAAACCTGCGCACCACGCCGTTTGTTCTTGATCCGTTTGCAATTCGACAGATCGATGCGGTGCTGGCGACACACGATCATAACGATCACATCGACGTGAATGTCGCGGCCGCCGTCATGCAAAACTGCGCCGATGACGTGCCATTTATCGGGCCGCAAACCTGTGTGGATCTGTGGATGGGTTGGGGTGTGCCAAAAGAGCGCTGCATCGTGGTAAAACCAGGCGATGTGGTGAAAGTGAAAGATATTGAAATTCATGCGCTTGACGCGTTTGATCGTACGGCATTAATCACGCTGCCTGCCGATCAAAAAGCGGCAGGTGTGCTGCCGGATGGTATGGATGCACGTGCGGTAAACTACCTGTTCAAAACACCGGGCGGTACGCTGTACCACAGCGGAGACTCGCACTACTCTAACTACTACGCAAAGCATGGCAACGAGCACCAGATCGACGTTGCGCTCGGCTCCTACGGTGAGAATCCGCGCGGGATTACGGACAAAATGACCAGCTCCGACATGCTGCGCATGGCGGAAGCGTTGAATACGAAAGTGGTGATCCCTTTCCATCATGACATCTGGTCAAACTTCCAGGCCGACCCTCAGGAGATCCGCGTACTGTGGGAGATGAAAAAAGATCGACTGAAGTATGGCTTTAAGCCGTTTATCTGGCAGGTGGGCGGTAAGTTCACCTGGCCGCTGGACAAAGATAACTTTGAATATCACTATCCGCGCGGCTTTGATGACTGCTTCACGATTGAACCGGATCTGCCGTTTAAATCCTTCTTGTGACCCCTACAAAATGCCGGGCTATTCCGGCATTTTTTCCCATTTACTTTAGTATTTCCAGGCTATTTCAAATATCATCTTTTCATATCAATTTGTATCGGAATAGCTCATGACTGAAGCACAAAGACATCAAATATTGCTGGATATGCTGGCGCAGTTGGGCTTTGTTACCGTTGAGAACGTGATTGAGCGTCTGGGGATTTCACCAGCCACAGCACGCCGGGACATCAATAAACTCGACGAAAGCGGCAAACTCAAGAAAGTCCGCAATGGCGCAGAAGCCATCACCCAGCAACGTCCGCGCTGGACACCTATGAATCTGCATCAGGCGCAGAACCACGATGAAAAAGTTCGCATTGCCAAGGCCGCATCCCAGCTTGTAAATGCGGGTGAAAGCGTGGTGATCAACTGCGGATCAACCGCCTTCCTGCTTGGTCGTGAAATGTGCGGCAAGCCGGTGCAGATCATCACCAATTATCTGCCGCTGGCGAACTATCTGATCGACCAGGAGCATGACAGCGTGATCATCATGGGAGGGCAATACAACAAAAGCCAGTCCATCACGCTTAGTCCGCAAGGCAGCGAAAATAGCCTGTATGCCGGACACTGGATGTTTACCAGCGGTAAAGGGTTGACCGCGGACGGACTGTATAAAACCGATATGCTAACCGCGATGGCTGAGCAGAAGATGCTTAACGTAGTGGGTAAACTGGTGGTGCTGGTCGATAGCAGTAAGGTCGGTGAACGCGCGGGGATGCTGTTCAGTCGCGCCGATCAAATCGATATGCTCATTACCGGCAAAAATGCTAACCCTGAGATTCTGCAACAACTTGAAGCTCAGGGCGTAAGCATCGTGCGCGTTTAAAGGTGCTGGCGAAAAAACGTTACCGTCGCTGCCAGCGCCTCTGGCGTGATGCGGTGGCGTACGCCCGCTTCCCACAGGCAGGTTAAATTGTTATCCAGCCCTGCCTGAATCAGCGCCTGCTGTAAGCGGAAGGTTTCAACCGCGGGCACCACATCGTCCTCCTGTCCATGCCACAACAGCAACGGTCTGTCGGCCAGGCGTTGTAGCTGATGCGTAACGTCCCATTCGGCGAGCGGTGCGATAATGGCATCGAACTCTGCCTGCTGCTCTGGCGTCTGGACCCGTAAAGGGGGAAAAAGCGTCTGTGCAAGACGGGTAAAATAGCCCGAACCCATCAGGCTGGCTACACATTTAACCTCGGGATGGCGGGTCATAATGCCCAACGCCGTCATGCCTCCCATCGACGCCCCCGCAACAGCAAGTCTTTCATCTGATAGCCAATTTTCCGCCACCAGCGCCGCACGTAACGTCGTAAACTCCTGCATGTTTTGCTGCAATATATGCCAGAAGCGGAACATTCGCTCCTGAGCATCACCGTTGAAGCGGGCACCATGGTCGGGCGCATCTGGCATGACAACCCGGAATCCGGCCTGAGCCAGAGCAACGGCAAAATAGCTATAGACCAGACTTGAAGATGTAAACCCGTGATAGAAAATAATGCAAGGGAGTGAACACTCGCGTTTACCAGCCGGAACGGCGTGCAGGACAGGGATACCAGCCAACTGTCGTGTTTCAATTTCAATCATTTGTCGCCTCTTTTTTTCTGGTATGCCATGCAGCAATACTTAACGCAAGCGAATGTGTTCGGCAATGATTCATAATGTTGAGAACTGGGTTACGCTTTCGCAACATTTTCATTCGAAAATCGCGTGAGAGATAACACTTCGGGAACATTCCCCTAAAGGGAAATTGATAAGGCACTACACTATGGCTATCAGGAAACGAGATAGAGTTATGCGTCGGTTTGCCTCTTTATTGCTGGTGATGCTTTTAAGCGCCTGTAGCGTGCTACAGGGAACGCCGCAACCCGCACCGCCCGTTGCCGACCACCCGCAGGAGATCCGCCGTGACCAGAGTAATGGGTTACAGCGAATAGGAACGGTCAGCGCACTGGTAAGAGGCTCTCCGGATGATGCGCTGGCAGAGATCCGTGACAAAGCCGTCGCGGCTAAAGCTGATTACTACGTGGTTTTATTAGTGGATGAAACCATCGTGACAGGCCAATGGTATTCACAGGCTATTTTGTATCGTAAATAACATTGGGTTGGAATTTAGTCAGCTTTACATTGCTTTGCGCCGCTATGCGTTTACCTGTGCACAATAAACCAACAGCAGGAAGCTTGAGGTTTATGATCGCGATGGAATGCCCTGCCGTGTGTAGGGGTACGAATAATGGAGCTGACGATGAAACAATCACTTGCCTTATCCTCACTGCTGCTTTCTGCCGGACTGGTAGGTACTACGGCGCAGTCTGCCGAGTTCGCCAGTGCTGACTGCGTTACAGGCCTGAACGAAATTGGCCTGATATCTGTCAGTAACATTGCAGGGAATCCGCAGGATGTAGAACGAGTAGTCGCGTTAAAAGCGGATGAACAGGGTGCCTCATGGTATCGGATCATTCAGATGTACGAAGACCAGCAGCCCGACAACTGGCGCGTACAGGCCATACTCTATGCTTAACAGATTGCCGGATGGCGTAAACTTATCCGGCCTACATTGAATGTAGGCATGATAAGGCGCGCCAGCGTCGCCATCAGGCATATTATTACCGTAATCCCCCCGTTGCCCGCAGAAGCAAGTCGTTCAGCACCTGTTCGGACAATCGTAGTCCACCACGCGTATCGAGCATCATTTGACACCAGGCCTGCGCCACTGGCGGAGAGGTATAGCGCAACATCTGCGCCCCGCAACCGAGCAGGAAAAGCTGCTGTGTAATCTCCCGTCCCAACTCCTCGCTGGGTTTACGTAAACGCTGCTGTAGTTGACGTACCCTTCGATCGTAATGTCGGTCTTGCCCTTTTACCTCAGCAAAGGCTTCGCTGAGCATATCGTATATGCCGGGTTGTTTTGTCAGCACCCGCAATACATCGAGGCACATAATGTTGCCAGAGCCCTCCCAGATACTGTTTACCGGCATCTCACGATACAGGCGCGGCAATTCACTCTCCTCGCAGTAGCCAATCCCGCCGAGCACTTCCATCGCCTCTGCAACAAACGGCATACCGGCCTTGCAAACAGAGAATTTCGCTGCTGGCGTGAACAACCTGGCCCACAGAGATTCTTTGGCATCAGCGCGACGGTCCCAGGCCCGTGCCAGTCGGAACAGTAACGCCGTCTGACCTTCCAGTTGGAGCGCCATCCGACCTAATACCTGGCGCATCATCGGTTGTTCGATCAATGGTTTGCCAAAAACCTGTCGCTGGTGCGCATGGTAAATCGCGACGGAAAAAGCACGTCGCATCATGCCATGACTGCCGAGCGCACAGTCAAAACGCGTCATCCCGCCCATTTTCAGGATATGACGTATACCTTCCCCTTCTTCACCCAATAGCCAGCCAATCGCATCGTGGAATTCAACCTCGCAGCTGGCGTTGGAGCGATTGCCTAACTTATCTTTCAGCCGCTCCAGACGGATAGCATTACGCTGCCCGTCGGGTAAAAATCGCGGTACAAAAAAGCAGGATAAGCCTCCCTTTGCCTGGGCCAGTACCAAATGGGCATCGCTTTGCGGCACGGAGAAAAACCACTTATGTCCCACCAGCCGATACGAGCCGTCTGTAAGACGTTCTGCCTGAGTGGTATTGCTCAGCACATCTGACCCCCCCTGCTTCTCGGTCATTCCCATGCCGATCAATAACCCACGCTTTTGCCCTCCTGGCAGTAAATGCGAGTCATAACGGTCGCTTAGCAGCGGCGTAAACCAGTCGTGAAAGGGTGCAGGTAACATCTGAAGTAACAACGGCGTGGCGGCAAAAGTCATGGTAACCGGACACAACGTGCCCGCTTCCACCTGCGCATGCAGGATGAAACGGGCTGCCCGGGCGACAAATGTTCCCTGCCTCGCGTCTTCTTCCCAGGCCAGATTATGTACGCGATTGGCGCACAATCCCTGCATCAGCAAATGCCAGGCAGGATGAAAACGCACATCATCCAGCCGCTGACCCTGCGAGTCGTAGCGCAACAACTCGGGTGGAAAAGCATTGGCCAGACGGCCAAGCTCGAGCGACTCGGCAGTCCCTAGTTGCTGACCAATACTGGCGAGAAGATCGCTGTCCCAGCCAGCGCCTTCACGGATAACCGCTTCACACAGCGCGCCATCGGACAGATATAAGTTGCTGTTATTGAGCGGTACAGGTTGGTTAAAAACGGTATGCGTTTGCCAGTGCATTGTGTCTCCCTCCGTCAATGGCCGTCACCTTAAGTATGGTCAGGCAGAGGGCTGCACGCATGGGACAACGGTCACAAAAAAGCCATCCCGAAGGATGGCTTGAGAGAAGAGAGAAATGAGGGAGATAGTTTAGCCGCGCTGGCGTACAGCCTCAAACAAGCAGATGCCCGTCGCAACTGAAACGTTCAGCGACGAAACGCTCCCAGCCATCGGGATGCTGATCAGTTCGTCACAGTGTTCGCGGGTCAAACGACGTATACCTTCACCCTCTGCGCCCATCACCAGCGCCAGACGTCCGGTCATTTTGCTCTGGTAGAGAGTATGGTCAGCTTCACCTGCGGTTCCGACGATCCAGATATTCTCTTCCTGCAGCATACGCATAGTGCGCGCCAGGTTGGTCACACGGATCAGCGGTACGCTTTCTGCCGCGCCGCAGGCCACTTTTTTCGCCGTTGCATTCAACTGCGCAGAACGATCCTTCGGTACGATAACAGCATGGACGCCAGCAGCATCGGCGCTACGCAGGCATGCCCCCAGGTTATGCGGATCGGTAACACCATCGAGGATCAAAAAGAACGGCTGATCGAGCGTAGCAATCAGATCCGGCAGATCGTTTTCCTGATACTGACGACCCGGCTTCACGCGAGCAATAATTCCCTGATGTACCGCACCCTCGCTTTTCTCATCCAGGAACTGGCGGTTAGCCAGCTGAATGACAACACCCTGTGCTTCCAGTGCGTGGATCAGCGGCAGCAGGCGTTTATCTTCACGACCTTTGAGAATAAAGACGTCCTGGAAGCGCTCAGGCGCACGTTCCAGCAGAGCCTGCACCGCATGGATGCCGTAAATCATTTCACTCATGAATGTACTCGTTAATAGTTTATGCGTAACGCGGGCAACGCGAGGTTGCCCGACTTACTGTTTATGGCTGTTATTGCGCGACTTTCTTTTTCGTCGCGCGTTTAGCTTTGGTGGCGGCAGCGATTTTAAGCGTTTTTGCCGATGGCTTTTTCGCTTTTTTATCGCCTTTCTTCTCAGCCGTTTTTTTATCCGCCTGAGGTTTGGCTCTGCCTTTCTTCTCGCCGCGGAAAGCGCTATCCGGCTCGAAATTTACTTTTTTGCCCATCTGACGACGCTTACCGGTATTTTTACCCGCATCGCTTTTTTTCGCTTTTTCACGCGCGGTTTTACCTTCATTGCGCGGTGCACGTTCGCTGGAGATCAAACTGAAGTCGATTTTACGCTCGTCCATGTTGACCGCTTCCACGCGAACTTCCACGCGATCGCCCAGGCGATACATTTGACCGCTGGATTCCCCCGTCAGACGCTGCCCAACCTGGTCAAAACGATAGTAGTCGTTATCCAGGGAGGAGACATGCACCAGACCGTCGATAAACAGCTCATCAAGACGGACGAAGAAACCAAACCCGGTCACGCTGGCGATCACGCCTTTGAAGACATTACCTACCTGATCCAGCATAAAGTCGCACTTCAGCCAGTCAGAGACGTCGCGTGTGGCTTCGTCAGCACGGCGCTCGGCCATCGAACAGTGTTGACCCAGCTGCAGCATCTCTTCCATCGAATAATGGTAGCCACCCGTTTCCGTGGTGTTGCCTTTATGGCCCTGCTCCTGCGCCAGCAGATACTTAATCGCCCGGTGCAAGGAGAGATCCGGGTAACGACGGATCGGCGAGGTGAAGTGTGCATAAGATTGCAACGCAAGGCCAAAGTGACCGCGGTTTTCCGGATCGTAAATCGCCTGCTTCATTGAACGCAGCAGCATAGTTTGCAGCATTTCTGCGTCAGGACGGTCAGCAATCGACTCCAGCAGTTCAGCGTAATCACGCGGCTCGGGTTTATTACCGCCGGGCAGCTCCAGCCCCAGCTCCGCCAACACCGAACGGAACGAATTAATCGCTTCGGTCGTCGGCTTATCGTGAATACGGAACAGTGCCGGCTCTTTGGCTTTCTCAACGAATCGCGCCGCTGAGATGTTCGCCATGATCATGCACTCTTCAATCAGTTTGTGCGCGTCATTACGCTGCGTCTGCTCAATACGCTCAATACGGCGTTCAGCATTGAAGATAAACTTCGCTTCTTCACTTTCAAACGAGATACCGCCACGCTCTTCACGCGCTTTATCCAGCACTTTGTAGAGGTTATGCAGCTCTTCAATGTGTTTAACCAACGGCGCGTACTGCTCACGCAGTTCCTGATCGCCCTGCAGCATGTGCCAGACCTTGGTGTAGGTCAGACGCGCATGGGAGCTCATAACCGCTTCGTAGAATTTAAAGCCTGTTAAGCGGCCTTTCGACGAAATGGTCATTTCACAGACCATACACAGCCTGTCCACCTGCGGGTTGAGCGAACACAATCCGTTAGACAGCACTTCCGGTAGCATCGGAACAACCTGCGATGGGAAGTAGACGGATGTGCCACGGCTGCGCGCTTCCTGGTCCAGCGGAGTCGGCGGGCGAACGTAATAGCTTACGTCAGCAATCGCCACCCATAAACGCCAGCCGCCGCCGCGTTTCTTCTCGCAGTAAACCGCATCGTCGAAGTCACGCGCATCTTCGCCATCGATAGTGACCAGCGGCAGGGAGCGCAGATCGACACGTCCGGCTTTCGCTTCTTCCGGCACTTCTTCTTTCAGTCCGGCGACCTGTTTTTCGACCGCCTGAGGCCAGATATACGGGATTTCATGAGTACGCAGCGCCATATCAACGGCCATGCTGGTTCCCATGTTGTCGCCCAGGACTTCAACAATTTTACCCACCGCTTTAGTGCGACGCGTCGGACGCTGGGTCAGCTCAACCACGACCACAAAGCCCATACGAGCACCCATCACCTCTTCCGGCGGGATCAGGATATCAAAGCTCAGGCGGCTGTCGTCAGGGACGACAAACCCAACGCCAGCGTCGGTGAAGTAGCGACCGACAATCTGGCTGGTTTTCGGCACCAGTACGCGCACAATACGCGCTTCGCGACGACCTTTACGGTCCGCGCCCAGCGGCTGTGCCAACACCTGATCGCCATGAATGCAGGTTTTCATCTGCTCGCTGGACAGGTACAGGTCATCTTTGCGGCCTTCAACGCGCAGAAAGCCGTAGCCATCACGGTGGCCAATAACGGTACCTTTCAGCAGGTCAAGACGCTCCGGCAGCGCATAGCACTGACGACGAGTGAAGACCAGTTGCCCGTCACGCTCCATGGCGCGCAGGCGGCGACGCAGCGCTTCTTGCTGCTCTTCACCTTCAATGTTGAGTTCAGCGGCCAGCTCATCGCGGTTGGCCGGTTTTTCACGTTTAGTTAAATGTTCGAGGATAAATTCCCGGCTCGGGATAGGATTCGCGTATTTTTCTGCTTCGCGTTCCTGGAAAGGATCTTGTGACATCGAGGTTCCTCCATTGTCAGCTCTGATGAAGATTTTCGTCACTCCACCAGCAATAATTTATAAAGCGGTTGATTCTCTTCAACCAAATCAGCAAGTGTGTAGTTGTCCAGTTCCGTGAGAAAACTTTGCACTGCCTTAGAAAGCGCCTGTTTAAGTCGACAGGCTGGGGTAATGTGGCAAAACTCGCTGCTACAATTGACCAACGATAGTGGTTCCAGCTCGCGAACCACATCACCAATACCAATATCCTTAGCTGGTTTACCCAGGCGGATACCGCCATTTTTTCCTCGAATAGCAGTAACGAAGCCCGCACGGCTAAGTTGATTGATTATTTTGACCATATGATTACGGGACACGCCGTAGACTTCTGTCACCTCAGAAATACTGGTCATACGTCCTTCGGGAAGTGACGCCATGTAGATTAGCGCACGTAATCCGTAATCGGTGAAACTTGTTAACTGCACATCAACCTCAGGAAAAGGGATAAAACGGATAAACCTGGTGGTATTAATTACATTGATGATAAACCAGCCACCAGCCAGGTCGCTAATTTATTTCAGTTCAGGAAGGAAAAAAGCGAGGAACTTACGTGATTTTAAGCCGGATTATGATGCAAAGCGCCTCATCCGGCCTAAGATAGTGCAAGCGCAGCGCCATTCGACGCCACGCTATAACCAGAATTATGCGTCGAACGGGTCGCGCAGGATCATGGTCTCAGTACGGTCTGGGCCAGTTGAGATAATATCAATCGGCACACCGGTCAGTTCTTCAATACGCTTGATGTAGTTCAGTGCTGCCTGCGGCAGACCGCTACGTTCCTTCACACCGAAGGTGGATTCAGACCAGCCCGGCATGGTTTCGTAGATCGGCTCGATACCTTTCCAGTCGTCTGCAGCCAGCGGGGTAGTCGTTACTTCACGGCCATCCGGCATACGATAAGCGACACAGATTTTCACCTCTTTCAAACCGTCCAGTACGTCCAGTTTGGTAAGGCAGAAGCCAGACAGGGAGTTAATCTGTACTGCACGGCGTACCGCAACGGAGTCCAGCCAACCGGTGCGACGACGACGACCGGTGGTCGCGCCATACTCGTTACCTTGTTTGCACAGGAACTCGCCAACGTCATCAAACAGCTCAGTCGGGAACGGACCCGCGCCTACACGTGTAGAGTAAGCTTTGATGATACCCAGAACGTAATCCACATAACGTGGACCCAGGCCGGAGCCGGTCGCCACGCCACCTGCGGTGGTGTTGGAAGACGTTACGTACGGATAGGTACCGTGGTCGATATCCAGCAGGGTACCCTGTGCGCCTTCGAACATGACGAAATCGCCACGCTTACGCGCCTGGTCCAGCAGATCGGAAACATCAACAACCATAGAGGTCAGGATGTCGGCAATCGCCATCACATCATCCAGCACTTTCTGGTAGTCAACTGCTTCAACTTTATAGAAATTCACCAGCTGGAAGTTGTGATATTCCATCACTTCTTTCAGTTTTTCAGCGAAGGTTGCTTTATCAAACAGATCGCCAACGCGCAGACCGCGACGAGCTACTTTGTCTTCATAAGCCGGACCGATGCCACGACCGGTAGTACCGATCGCTTTCTCGCCACGCGCTTTCTCACGAGCATTATCCAACGCAACGTGATAATCAAGGATCAGCGGACAAGCTTCAGACAACAGCAGGCGCTCGCGAACCGGGATGCCACGATCTTCCAGTCCTTTCATTTCTTTCATCAGCGCGGACGGAGACAGTACAACACCGTTACCGATGATGCTGATGACATTCTCGCGAAGAATACCTGATGGAATAAGATGGAGGACGGTTTTTTCACCGTTGATTACGAGAGTATGGCCTGCGTTGTGACCACCCTGGTAGCGCACAACATATTTAGCCCGTTCAGTCAGAAGATCGACGATCTTCCCTTTACCTTCGTCACCCCATTGGGTGCCCAGTACGACGACGTTGTTACCCATTTTTCAAAATCACCGTTTGCTTAAAAATGGATTCTACCACCGCTTTTTCAGATATACAGCACTTTTTGCATGCGAAAATCCGCAAAATAGGCTACTTATTGATCAGCCAATCGTTTTCCTCAACATGTAGTAGACCACAACGCCCGCAACCACAAGACCTCCACCAAAACGACGCAAAGTATTTTCGGGAAGTTGCGCCATTGCGGAAATCATTTTCTTCCACGCGCGGGGATAAAGCATAGGGCCCAGGCCTTCCAGCACCAAAACCAGCGCGAGCGCCAGCAAAATTGTTGAATTCATCCATCGTCCTTTTATAAAAAGAAAACCACCGCATCCCTGGGGATGCCGGTGGTTTTGCTGGTTTAAAACCGCTGGAACTTTACTAGCGTGTCGTAGCGCTCGGTGTCTTCATGTAGCGGAAGAAATCGCTGTCCGGGCTCATGATCATCACGTCCTGGTTGCCTTCAAAGCTCTTCTCGTAAGCACGCAGGCTACGGATGAAGGCGTAGAAGTCAGGATCCTGGCTGAACGCATCGGCAAACAGTTTAGCGGCTTCTGCATCGCCTTCACCGCGCATGATGCGGCCCTGACGCTCAGATTCTGCCAGCGTTTTAGTCACTTCATAATCCGCCGTGGCACGCAGTTTTTCCGCTTCTTCCTGACCTTGTGAACGATGGCGACGCGCTACCGCTTCACGCTCAGCGCGCATACGGTTGTAGATAGCCTCAGACACTTCAGCAGGCAGGTTGATTTGCTTGATACGCACGTCAACCACTTCGATGCCCAATGCCGCCATACTGTTCGGGTTGATGACCGGTACTTTACCGTTTGTTTCAGCCTGAACACGCTCAGCCGCTTCGGCAATCGCGCTATCTGCCGCCGGTGTCGCGACTTCATCTTCCGTGCCAGCAGAACCGGAGTTCAGCGCATCACGAACTTCCAGCGTCAGACGACCGCGGGAATCGGTAACGATGTCTTTCACGTCCAGACGACCAATTTCAGAACGCAGACGGTCAGAGAACTTACGTTTCAGCAGGACTTCTGCCTGAGAAACATCGCCACCGCCCGTTGCCAGGTAGTAACGGCTAAAGTCACTGATGCGCCACTTAATGTAGGAGTCAACGATAAGGTCTTTCTTCTCTTTGGTAACAAAGCGATCGGCCTGGTTGTCCATGGTCTGAATACGCGCATCCAGCATCTTCACAGATTCAATAAACGGAATCTTGAAGTGCAGGCCTGGTGCAACAACCAGCGGCTTGTTTTCATCGTCACGCAGAACTTTACCAAAGCGCAGAGTAATCCCGCGCTCGCCTTCTTTGACCACAAAGACAGACATGAACAGAACTACCAGAACGATGATGATAATCGCAATAACTGACTTACGCATCGTTATTCCCCCTGACGCTGGTAGTCGTTACGCTGCGCGTTCGCGCGGCGTTGGTCCATAATATCGCCCTGACTGGTGGACGAGGTATTGCTTGCTCCAGTGCCGGACGTCGTTGCTGGCGGCAGACGCAGCAGGTTTGAACTGCTGTCACTCTTTGCTGCTGGCGCACTACCGCCTTTCAGCATTTGATCCAGCGGCAGAACCATCAGATTGCTGCCCTTATCGTTAACCAGGACTTTGCGGGTATTGCTCAGCACTTTTTCCATGGTTTCGATATACAGACGCTCGCGAGTAATTTGCGGTGCGGCTTTATATTCCGGCAGAATTTTTGCGAAACGAGCCACTTCACCCTGTGCTTCCAGGATGGTTCGCGTTTTGTAAGCACGCGCTTCTTCCAGAATACGCTGCGCCTGACCGTTAGCACGTGGCTGAACTTCGTTGGTGTACGCTTCTGCTTCACGGATGTACTGCTGCTCGTTTTCACGTGCTGCAATGGCATCGTCAAACGCGGCTTTTACTTCTTCCGGCGGACGTGCTGCCTGGAAGTTGACGTCCAGCAGGGTGATACCCATGTTGTACGGACGGATCGTTTCTTCCAGCTCACGCTGGGTATCGCTACGAATAACGGTACGCCCTTCGGTCAGGATACGGTCCATGGTGTATTTACCGATAACCCCACGCAGGGCGCTGTCGGTTGCCTGACGCAGACTGTCATCCGCGCTGGTTACGCTAAACAGGTAACGCTGCGGATCGGTCACGCGGTACTGCACGTTCATTTCAACGCGTACGACGTTTTCGTCAGAGGTCAGCATCACGCCGGATGCGGCAAGTTCACGCACGGCTTCCACGTTGACCGGGGTCACTTCGTCGACAAAGGTCGGTTTCCAGTTCAGACCCGGTTCAACCAAATGGCTGAATTTACCGAAGCGTGTCACCACGCCGCGTTCCGCTTCTTTAATGGTGTAGAAACCGCTGGCCGCCCAGATAATGACGATAGCTGCCGCTGCGATAGTAAAGACTCGACCACCCAATTGCGGACGCGGGCCTTGCGATGAGCTACCGCCGCCAGAACCAGCACCTTTACCGCCACCCAGACCACCGAGCTTTTTACTCAGTTTGCGGAAGATATCATCCAGATCGGGAGGTCCCTGATCGCGACCACCTTTGTTTCCATTTCCCTCAGGGTTGCCGCCAGGTTTGCTGCTTCCCCACGGGTCGCGGTCTTGTCCGTTATTACCGGGCTGATTCCACGCCATTTTTGTGCTCCATATTTGTTATGCGATGCTATACCTGCGTATTTTGCGCTGCCGATGCGTTGGCTACGCCCCTTAATCTCAGTCACATAGTTGACTATGCTCCTGAAGATTTCAGGACTTGCCACCTTCATGCTGCACAAAACCCACAAGGTATAGAGGCGAAAAAATCTTCAGGCCATATCCGTCAGGTCAGACAATATAGTCTTCCAGTGCCGGTTCTTGTTTACAGAGGCGACGCCAGTCTACGATCGGCATACGAACCTGCAGACCTACGCTGCCGTCCTCCTCCATCCACTCTCTTTCTATTGCCTGAAGTTGGTAAAACCGGCTTCTCAGACGCCCTTCCTGCGGCGGCAAACGCAACGTATGCTGCGCCACCTCACCGGAAAGTCGCTCAGTCAAAGCCTGAAAAAGCTGTGGTATACCTATTCCCGTTTGCGCTGAAACCCAAACGCGAATGGGTTTATTCTCTTCATCTCTGTCGATACGCGGTTCAAAATCATCCAGCATATCGATTTTATTCATCACCAGCAGAGTCGGGATCTCATGCGCATCGATCTCTTCGAGCACCATGTCGACGGCCTCGATGTTTTCCTGCACACGAAAATCTGCAGCATCAATAACATGCAGCAGCAATGTCGCCTGACGCGTTTCCTGCAGGGTGGCTTTAAACGCCGCCACCAGGTCGTGCGGCAAATGACGGATAAACCCTACGGTATCCGCCAGCACGGTTTCACCGACGTCCGCTACGTCTATACGGCGCAGCGTTGGGTCCAGGGTTGCAAACAGCTGATCCGCTGCGTAAACCCGGGCTTCGGTGATCTGGTTGAACAGGGTGGATTTTCCGGCGTTGGTATATCCCACCAGTGATACGGTTGGGACATCCGCTTTCTTGCGCGACTGTCGCCCCTGCTCACGTTGCTTTTCAACTTTTTCCAGGCGCGACTGTATTTGCAAAATGCGATTACGCAGCAAACGACGGTCGGTTTCGAGCTGGGTTTCACCCGGACCGCGCAAACCAATCCCGCCCTTTTGCCTTTCAAGGTGGGTCCAGCCACGGACCAGACGAGTAGCCATATGGCGCAACTGCGCCAGCTCAACCTGCAACTTACCCTCATGGGTGCGCGCACGCTGGGCAAAAATATCTAAAATAAGACCTGTCCTGTCGATAACAAGACACTGGCACAACTGTTCCAGGTTACGTTCCTGGGCGGGGCTTAGAGCATGATCAAAAATCACCACCGCAGCGCCAGTCGCTTTTACGGCTTCCGCAATTTCGATTGCCTTACCTTCACCAACAAAATACTTCGGGTGCGGTGCTTTACGGCTCCCGGTAATCACCTGCATTGCTTCGACACCGGCGGAAGAAACCAGAGATTCAAACTCCTGGAGGTCTTCCATATCTTTGTCTTGCGAAAAATAGATGTGTACCAGTACCGCCTGCTCACCGGCATCATAACGGTCAAACAAGCGTCAACCCCTTAATATATATCAACGGGGAACGCAGGATCGCTGGCTCCCCGGGTGTAAAACAGCTAACAACCTTATTCGGTTTCTTCGCTGTCCTGTTGCGCAGATGAACCTTGCGCGTTGCTACCGTGATGGTAGTTGCTGCCAGTGCCGCCGGTGGCATTATTGCTGTGATGAGAAACCGGGCGAGACGGGACAACAGTAGAAATCGCGTGCTTATAAACCATCTGGCTGACCGTGTTTTTCAACAGGATCACGAACTGATCAAAAGACTCGATTTGACCTTGCAGCTTAATACCATTCACCAAATAAATAGAAACTGGAACACGTTCCCGACGCAGTGCGTTCAGGAACGGATCTTGTAAAGATTGCCCCTTAGCCATTCTCTCTTTTCCTTATATGCTTATTTGTACTTTGAACCTTTCGATTCTGAAAAATTGCGCACGATACGTTTCAATTGTACACATTCAGTTCGCGATAGCACCAACAACCTGTAATACTTCGTTTCGCGCCTGGTCAGGCTTTTCACTGTCAAGCCAGTGCACCCCTTCCCAACCACGCAACCAGGTTACCTGTCGCTTCGCCAACTGCCTCGTGGCGCAAACACCTCTATAAACCATTTCATCGTATGAAATTTCGCCTTCAATGTATGACCACATCTGGCGATACCCTACACAACGAATGGAAGGCAAATCCGTATGCAAATCTCCACGGGCAAATAGCGCCCGGACTTCTGCTTCAAAACCTGAAGCCAACATCTGATGAAAACGCTGCTCAATTCGCTGATGGAGCAGTTCACGGCTCGCCGGGGCGATAGCAAACTGATGCACCTGATACGGCAAAGCATCTCCTGACGTTTGCGTCAGCTCCGTTAAAGTTTTACCCGAAATGAAAAAAACTTCCAGTGCCCGGGAAAGTCTTTGCGGATCATTTGGATGAATACGCGCCGCAGCCACTGGATCTATTTCCTGAAGCTGTCGGTGTAACGCGTCCCACCCATGCTCTGCCGCCTGCTGCTCAATTCTGGCCCTGACTTCCGGATCTGCCGACGGTAACGGCGACAGCCCTTCAAGCAAGGCTTTGAAATATAACATTGTGCCGCCCACCAGCAGCGGAATACGCCCCGCGGCGGTGATATCGGCCATCTCGGCTAACGCATCGCGGCGAAAATCCGCAGCAGAGTAAGCCTGGGACGGATCGCGGATATCCAGCAACCGGTGCGGCGCGGCCTGTAATTCATCTGCATCAGGCTTGGCTGTACCGATATCCATCCCCTTGTAAATAAGGGCGGAATCAACGCTTATCAACTCTACAGGCAAAACTTTACGCAATTCAATTGCCAGTGCCGTTTTACCGGAGGCCGTCGGCCCCATCAAAAAAATCGCCTTTGGCAGGCTCGCCTTACGGGTATCACTCATGTTTCAGGGCATTCATTACCGAATGTAAATCAACAGGTTGTAACAAACCACCCGGCGGCGCCTTCACGAGTTGTGGGCAAAGCCGCTCAACATCCGCTAACAGCGTAATCGCCTGAGCCATGCTCCACTGCGGATGCTCGCTAATCAGATTACGTGCAATCCACTGTGCAATATTGCCCGGTTCGAATTCGGACTGCTGCGCCAGGTAGCCTATCAGTTCAGGAATCAAGATTTGTAAATTTTGTTGGCGTAAGGGTAAAGGCACCGCCCGGATGGTCACATGCTGTGCATCCAGTTGAAATTCAATACCCAACTCAGCCAGTTGGCTCTGCCCTTTTTGCAGCGCCGCTTTTTCATCAGCGGTCACTTTTAGACGTAAAGGGATCAGTAACGGCTGAGCGCAAACGACGCCCTGGTCCGGCGTTAACTGCGCCTGACGTAGCCAACGTTCCGCCACCGGCAATGCCAGCAACCGAATATGACCATCGCATTCGAGTAATGCGCAGTCCGTACCGACAATGGTTAGCACCCGCCCAAAGCCCTGACTGTTGCCGGTCAGAGGTGCTGATGGCGTTTCAGAAACCGGCGTTTTACGCGGCGGAACCGGCGTCTGTAACAGTTGCTGATAAATCTCACCCTGCTGCTTTTGATATCCAGGCTGGGCATGAGGCCAACTGGCCCCCGTCTGACGGCCACCACTGCTGCCAGCGCCAGCAGATGCTGAGTAACGCGGTGTCGCAGGTTCACGCGCCGGGGCCGGTTCGGCAAAATGGTTACGCCCGGCCGCGACGCGGTTTTCTGGGATGTGCCTTGGCGCGGGCTCGTCGTCATCAGCCAACGGCAGCGGCGTTTCAAGCTGCTGTTGCAGGACGCTCAACACGCCCTGGTAAATAAAATCATGCACCAGGCGGGACTGATGAAAACGGACCTCATGTTTGGCGGGATGTACGTTAACATCCACCTGATGCGGGTCGATTTCCAGATACAACACAAAAGCGGGCTGCTGATCGGCTCCCAGCTTATCTTCACAGGCCTGACGAATAGCATGGTTGATCAACCGGTCGCGCATCATCCGGCCATTCACATAGCAGTACTGGATTTCCGCCAGCGCCGCCGTTGTGTGGTTAGGATCGGCCACCCAGCCGCGCAGCGTTAAATCGCCATGCTGCCATTCAATCGCCAGCGCATGTTCCAGAAATGGCGTGCCGCAAATCGCGCCCAGTCGGCGCTCCTGCTGCCCATCCGCGGCCACAGCCCGGTACTGACGCACCACTTTGCCGTTGTGCGACAAATTAATCGTCACATCAAAACGTGCCAGCGCAATGCGGCGGATTATTTCGTCGATATGATTAAATTCAGTTTTCTCGGTGCGCATAAACTTGCGCCGCGCCGGAGTGTTGTAGAACAGATCTAACACCTCCAGCGTGGTTCCCACCGGATGCGCAGCGGGTTTAACCGTCACATCCATGTCGCGCCCTTCGGCATAGGCTTGCCAGGCTTCAGGTTGTTCTTGCGTACGCGACGTCAGGGTTAAACGAGAAACGGAGCTGATACTGGCCAGCGCTTCGCCGCGAAACCCGAGGCTCACGATGGCTTCGAGATCGTCAAGCGAGGAAATTTTACTGGTGGCATGACGCGCCAGCGCCAGCGCCAGCTCGTCTTTTTTAATCCCGCAGCCGTTGTCACGAATACGGATAAGCTTCGCGCCGCCGCGCTCAATATCAATATCAATGCGCGTCGCACCGGCATCGATACTGTTTTCCACCAGCTCCTTCACCACTGACGCAGGCCGTTCTACCACCTCGCCTGCGGCAATCTGGTTCGCCAGCTGTGGCGGTAGAACCTGAATCGGCATGGCTAATCCTTAATTTGTTAACGTGTTACCAGGCGATACCGCACTGGCGGTTTGCGCCGGTGTGCCCTGAGGCCCGGTTTGCATCGGGTGCGCCTGGAAATAGTTACGCAATCCTTTGTAAATTGCCTCGGCCAGCTGCTGCTGGTAGTCATCACTCGCCAACAGACGCTCTTCGCTGTTGTTACTGATAAAGCCGGTTTCAACCAGCACTGACGGGATATCAGGCGAACGTAATACCCCAAGGCTGGCGTGTTCCGGACGACGCTTATGCATCGAGCCAATACGTTCTAACTGGCCGATCATGCTGGTCGCTACATCATACCCAACGCGTTGCGAATGACCGAACTGCAGATCCAACACGGCCTGGCTGAGATAAGGATCGGACTGGCTGTTTGCCAGAACATCGCCCGCCCCACCCAACAGTTCCGATTGCTTTTCGTGCTGTTCCAGCCAGCCGGCCATCTCACTGTTTGCCCGACGGTTTGACAGTACCCAGACGGAAGCACCAGTGGCATCCCGGTTTGGCGCAGCATCCGCATGAATAGAGACCAGGAAGTTGGCGTTTTGTTTACGCGCAACGTCTGAACGCCCCATCACCGAGATAAAGTAATCGCCATCACGGGTGAGTACGCCTTTAAACATCGGGTCATCATTGAGCAAACTGCGCAGTTTGCGCGCCACGGCAATCGTGACGTTTTTCTCACGTGTGCCACCGGGACCAATAGCGCCAGGATCCTGCCCGCCGTGTCCGGCATCAATGGCGATAACTACTTTTTCGCCGTTACTGGTACTGGCGCGCGCCGCAGGTCGTGTGGAGGTATTACTGTTGGTTACCATCGTGGTGCGATCGTTTTCCGCTTTAAACGGATTACGCGCAGGCTCGGCAGGGCGCGGGGCGATAACCGGCGCTTCAACACGCTTCGCAACCACTGGAGGTGGTGGAGGCGGCGGTGGCGCATCAGCTTTGATGGTAAACACGACGGTATAATTGCCGCCGTTCTGGCGTTTTACGGCTTCGGCTTTGCCGTTCTCGGTTAAATCCACAACCAGGCGCAGAGACTGCGCATCTTTTGGCGTGCCGGAACGGATAGATTTCACCAGATTATTGCCGCTAAACAGCAGCGGTAACCCCTGAATCACACCGGTTTGTTTAATATCCAACGCGACGGTTCGTTTCCCGTCCTGCGAAACTGCGTATTCAGGATCGCCAATAAAGCTCAGCGTAATCCGCGCTTGTTGATCGCCATTGGACACCTGAAGATCGGAGAGGCTGGCGGCTCCTGCCTGCGCGCACAGCAGGACCAGTGTTGCCATCAGCCAGTTTCTGATGCGATAAATCATCCCGCCACCCTTAAGGTTAATCGGCTAAACGCGCCAGCAATAAATCACCCGATGAGGAGACTGCGCTTATGCGCGCCTCTCGACCTTGCGCCTGATATTCAATGTGTATTTCGACGTCCGGGTCTGGCAGTACACCTTTACCTTGTTGCGGCCATTCCACCAGGCAGATGGCGTCATTGGCAAAATAATCGCGGATCCCCATAAATTCCAGCTCCTCTGGGTCCGCAAGTCGGTACAGATCGAAGTGATATACCATCAAATTATCGAGCGAATAGGGTTCAACCAGCGTATAGGTGGGGCTTTTTACATTTCCTTTGTGACCTAACGCCTGCAGGAATCCCCGGCTGAAAGTGGTTTTACCCGCCCCCAGGTCGCCGTACAAATAAATTACCGTCGCGCCATCACAGGCTTTGGCTACCCGCAGTCCCAGGTCTAAAGTCGCCTGCTCATCAGGTAGTGGAATTACTCGATTCATCATGATAAACGTCAATCACATCAGGGTTAACAATACGCTGTAGCGTGGTAAAGAGATCTGTCGCCAGCATGCCGCGCGTACCATAACGCGCCGCCAGCACATCCGCCGCCGCACCGTGCGCGACACATCCCGCACATGCCGCATCATACGGGGTAAGCTTCTGTCCGAGCAATGCGCCAATAATACCGGAAAGCACATCACCCATTCCGCCGCTGGCCATTCCAGCATTGCCGGTATCAATAATACCCAATTCGGCCTGTTCGGCAGCAACAACCGTACCCGCGCCTTTCAGCACGACGACGCCTCCGTACCGTTTTACCAGACGTTGTGCACAAAGTAAGCGATCGTCTTCAATTTCTGCAATGGAACAGCCCAGAAGTCGCGCGGCTTCACCAGGATGCGGCGTGATCACGCGATTGTGACGTTTATCGGGGTTGATTGCCAGCAGGTTCAGCGCATCCGCATCCCAGAGCATCGGTTTGCGAAAATTCTCTACCTTTTGCAGCGCTTTTTTACCCCATTCCTGCTGACCAAGCCCTGGTCCTATCACCACAACATCCGCCCACGCCAGGCTCTCTTCCAGAGCCTGCGGCGTCAGCGCATCGACCATCAGTTCCGGTCTGGCAGTCAGAATAGGCGCAATATTTTCACTTCGGGTCAGCACTTTGACCAACCCGGCTCCTGCACGCAGCGCCGCTTCACCGGCCATGCGTATTGCGCCAGCCGTGCCGTGGTCACCACCGATGATCACCAGACGACCGTGGGAGCCTTTGTGCGAGGTGGGTCGACGCGGCGTTAACCAGTGTACAAGCTGTTGAGCATCAAACCGTTGCAGCGGCGCGTTCTGCCCCGCCAGCCAGTCGTCCAGTCCGAGTGCGTTAACATGCAGGCGTCCGGTGACATCGCGCGCTTTACCGGTTAGCAGACCAGGCTTTAACGCAATAAAGGTCACGGTGTGCGCAGCGTTGATAACCGCGCCCGGCGCCGCGCCCGTCTGCGCCAGCAGGCCGGATGGAATGTCTATCGCCACGACAGGGGCAGGATGGTGATTGGCACGTTCGATCAATGCCGAGAGCGGCTCACGCGGCGCGTGTTTTAAGCCCGTGCCTGACAGCGCATCAATAATGACGTCCACGCGATCTGGCCAATTGATTTCCGCAGCATGAATGACACCACCGGCGTTAAGCCAGGCGTCGCGTGCCTGCTGTGCTTCCTCGGGGAGCGCTTTATCACTCTCCTGCGCCAGCAACGTAATATCAAGACCCTGGGCTTTGGCAAGCCTTGCCACCACGTAACCATCACCACCGTTGTTGCCATGACCACATAGCACCAGCCAGTGCTTAGCGTTTGGATATGTCTCGCGGGTGACCTGAAACGCCGCCTCTCCCGCCCGTTGCATCAGCTCGTACAACGTCAGCCCTAAACTGTCTGCCGCCTCTCGCTCCATCCGCCTGATGTCATCGGCGTGCCAAATGGAGTGTGGTATACTTGCGGGGTTTTTCTTCATTGTATGGTCCGTCATGTCAGAGCCCCTCGATCTCAATCAGTTAGCGCAAAATATTAAGCAGTGGGGGCTGGAGCTTGGCTTTCAGCAGGTCGGTATTGCCGATACCGACCTCAGCGAAGCGGAGCCCAAACTGCAGGCCTGGCTGGATAAACACTATCACGGCGAGATGGACTGGATGGCCCGTCACGGCATGATGCGCGCCCGACCTCACGAATTATTACCCGGTACGTTACGTGTCATCAGCGTACGTATGAACTATCTTCCTGCCAATGCGGCCTTTGCCAGCACGTTGAAAAACCCCTCTCTGGGTTACGTCAGCCGTTACGCGCTTGGGCGCGACTACCATAAACTGCTGCGTAACCGCTTAAAAAAACTGGGAGAGAGGATTCAACAGCACTGCGTTTCGCTGAATTTTAGACCTTTTGTCGATTCTGCGCCCATTCTTGAGCGTCCATTAGCGGAAAAAGCCGGGCTTGGCTGGACAGGTAAGCACTCACTTATCCTCAATCGCGAAGCTGGTTCATTTTTCTTTCTCGGGGAATTACTGATCGATTTGCCCCTGCCGGTCGACAACCCAGTAGAAGAAGGATGCGGGAAATGCGTCGCCTGTATGACCATCTGTCCCACCGGAGCCATCGTTGAACCCTACACGGTAGATGCGCGCCGCTGTATCTCTTATCTCACTATCGAACTGGAAGGCGCGATCCCGGAAGAATTTCGTCCCCTGTTGGGGAATCGAATTTACGGCTGCGATGATTGCCAGCTCATTTGCCCGTGGAACCGCTACTCGCAGTTGACGACAGAGGATGACTTCAACCCACGCAAACAGCTTCATGCTCCGGAGTTAATAGAGCTGTTTAGCTGGAGCGAAGCGGGGTTTTTAAAAGTCACGGAGGGGTCTGCTATTCGTCGTATTGGTCACCTGCGCTGGCTGCGAAATATCGCTGTTGCGCTGGGTAATGCCCCATGGGATGAAGCCGTTATTCACGCGCTGGAAAGTCGCAGAGGTGAGCACCCACTTCTCGACGAACACATAGAGTGGGCGGTTGCTCAGCAAATCGAGAAGCGAAATGCCTGCGTAGTTGAAGTGCAGTTACCGAAGAAACAACGTTTAGTCAGAGTCATTGAAAAGGGTCTGCCGCGTGACGCTTAAGTCATCCACAGCTTGTGTATAAAAATAAAAACACATTGATATTCAAGAGGGAAAAAATCGTCAAGTGATCGCATTAACAATTTGAAATGATAATTAATTCAATATTTTCAAAGAGTTAAAATGATACTATTCACCCGACTAAGTTTTTTGCACTCCAGGAATAATACCCAAACCTGTGGATAAGTCTGTTTACAAGAGTATGTCAATGACGAAACAAAACGTCCCCAACGTATTTATTCGCTGTGGATATTTTTATTGGGGTAAGAATTTGGAGCGGGAAACGAGACTCGAACTCGCGACCCCGACCTTGGCAAGGTCGTGCTCTACCAACTGAGCTATTCCCGCTTGGGTGTGTCTGTGCTTTGTAGACAAAAGCACTTTCAAATTTTGGAGCGGGAAACGAGACTCGAACTCGCGACCCCGACCTTGGCAAGGTCGTGCTCTACCAACTGAGCTATTCCCG
>NZ_JAHLRC010000064.1:0-23567 GCF_018919545.1 Citrobacter sp. S46_ASV_140 | reverse complement strand
GCTACGTAGCTCAGCTGGTTAGAGCACATCACTCATAATGATGGGGTCACAGGTTCGAATCCCGTCGTAGCCACCATATTAAGGACGTATCGACTCGTTCGGTAAATCCAAAAAATTGTTGGGGTATCGCCAAGCGGTAAGGCTCTGGTTTCTGATACCAGCATTCCGAGGTTCGAATCCTCGTACCCCAGCCAATTTCAAAAAGCTCGCTTCGGCGAGCTTTTTGCTTTTCTGCATTTATTATCTGATGGCACTACGCTTACCAGGCCTACAACGTTCTCTGTAGGCCTGTCTGAATTACAATCCTAACGCGTACTTGAGTGCCTGGCGTTTCAACATACCGGCGCGCTCTGCGGCCATTAGCCCAAGATTACGCATGATACGCAGCGGCTGCAGGTTGTTGCTAAATCCTGCGTAGAACAGATCCATGCCGCTTTGCATGATGAAATTGTCAGTCATGCGACGGTTCTGATAGCGCTTCAGCACCGGCTGACTTGCCCAGGACTCACCGTAGCTGCGCGCATTCACCAGCACGTCAATCAGCGCATCCACATCACGGAACCCCAAATTAACGCCCTGCCCCGCCAGCGGATGAATGGTATGCGCGGCGTCACCCACCAGCGCCAGTCCTGGCTGCACATATTGCAGCGCGTGACGGCGCGTTAGCGGGAATGCCCCCGCTGCGACAGGCGTAACGTTACCGAGTCGCGATGGGAAATGTTTGGCGATCTCCGCCTGCAGTTGCGACATATTCAAACCTTGCAACTGGCGGATACGCGCCGGTGAGTCGTACCACACCAGCGAGGCCCAGTTATCAAACAGCGGTAAAAATGCGCGCGGACCGTCAGGGGTGAATTGCTGCCAGGTGCTGTCTCCCGGCGAATTCTCGCATTGTAC
The DNA here is from genome assembly GCF_018919545.1 of Citrobacter sp. S46_ASV_140. Taxonomy (NCBI): domain Bacteria; kingdom Pseudomonadati; phylum Pseudomonadota; class Gammaproteobacteria; order Enterobacterales; family Enterobacteriaceae; genus Citrobacter; species Citrobacter sp. S46_ASV_140. Next base: position 22,670 of record NZ_JAHLRC010000064.1, on the reverse strand, counting down.
GGTTATCAACATACAGGACTGCGCATATTGCCAGGCATGGATACCAATCCCAGCCATTTTCCGCACCTGAGAATTTGCGCCATCGGCGCCGATGACCAGCTTCGCGCTGATTTTTTCGCCACCAGCCAGCTCAAGCTCATGCCGATCGTTATGTTGATGCAGAGAGATCAGCGACGCAGGCACCCGCAGCGTGACTTTGGGGTGAACGTCCAGAGCCTGCCAGAGCGCCTGTTGCAGGACCGTGTTTTCCACCATATAGCCCAGTAAGGGCAGCTTAAGCTCGGCGGCATCAAACATCACATGGGCATTTTCCCATTCCCACGTTTCCAGACGACGGTAAGGATGGCTGCGCATCCCCTGAACCGTATCCCAGATGCCCAGCCCTTTTAGCAACGACACGGAGGCGGAGCTGATGGCCGAAATTCTGACATCTGGCTGTCCGTCAGCCACAAACGGCGCGGGAACGGCATGTTCAATGACCGTTACCGTAAATCCATGCTGCGCCAGTCCTAGCGCCAGCGCGCCGCCGACCATCCCCCCGCCGACAATGGCAATTTCCGTTGGTTGATTTGTCATGGTCAATTATCCTGTTACATGTATTGTGTAAGTTTACAGGATTTTTTACCCCTTGAGGCTGACATCCGTCATACTGGTCACAACCGCGCCAAAGCAGTACACTATGCGCCCTGCATTTCAGCCACAATTTCGCAAGAGCAAGTCGATGACCAAAAAACTCCATATTAAAACCTGGGGCTGTCAGATGAACGAATACGATTCATCGAAGATGGCCGATCTGCTGGATGCCACCCATGGGTATCAACTGACCGACGTGGCCGAAGAAGCGGATGTGCTGCTGCTGAATACCTGCTCTATCCGTGAGAAGGCTCAGGAAAAAGTCTTCCATCAGTTGGGCCGCTGGAAGCTGTTAAAAGAGAAAAACCCCAAGCTGATCATCGGTGTCGGTGGCTGTGTTGCGTCTCAGGAAGGCGACCATATTCGCCAACGCGCGCACTATGTCGATATTATTTTTGGGCCGCAAACCCTGCATCGTCTGCCGGAAATGATTAACAAAGTGCGTGGAAGTACCACCCGTAGCCCGGTGGTTGATATCAGTTTCCCGGAGATCGAAAAATTCGACCGCCTACCGGAACCGCGTGCTGAAGGTCCAAGCGCTTTCGTGTCAATCATGGAAGGTTGTAATAAATATTGTACTTACTGCGTGGTGCCATACACCCGCGGTGAAGAAGTGAGCCGTCCGGCGGACGATATCCTGTTTGAAATCGCCCAGCTTGCGGCGCAAGGCGTGCGTGAAGTGAACCTGCTGGGACAAAACGTGAACGCCTGGCGCGGTGAGAACTACGACGGCACGATCGGATCTTTTGCCGATCTGCTGCGGCTGGTCGCGGCGATCGATGGCATTGACCGTATCCGCTTCACCACCAGCCATCCGATCGAATTCACCGATGATATCATTGAAGTGTATCGTGACACGCCAGAACTGGTGAGCTTCCTGCACCTGCCGGTACAGAGCGGTTCAGATCGCGTACTGAACCTGATGGGACGCACCCATACCGCGCTGGAATATAAAGCGATCATCCGCAAACTGCGTGCAGCGCGTCCGGATATCCAGATTAGCTCCGACTTCATCGTTGGCTTCCCAGGCGAAACCACGCAGGATTTCGAGCAGACCATGAAGTTGATTGCAGACGTCAATTTTGACATGAGCTACAGCTTTATCTTCTCTGCGCGTCCAGGCACCCCTGCCGCCGATATGGTTGACGACGTGCCGGAAGAAGAGAAAAAACAGCGCCTGTATATTCTGCAGGAGCGTATTAACCAGCAAGCCATGGCCTGGAGCCGTCGCATGGTCGGCACGACCCAGCGCATTCTGGTTGAAGGCACATCGCGTAAAAGCATCATGGAACTGTCTGGCCGTACCGAAAATAACCGAGTGGTGAACTTTGAAGGCAACCCGGAGATGGTCGGTAAGTTCGTGGATGTAGAAATTACCGATGTCTGGACGAACTCCCTGCGCGGTAAAGTGGTGCGCACCGAAGACGAAATGGGTCTGCGCATCGCTGAATCCCCTGAGTCAGTTATTGCGCGTACCCGCAAAGAAAACGATCTGGGCGTCGGTATTTATCAGCCTTAATCTTCAATGCCCGATGGCGCTACGCTTATCGGGCTTACTCTTCTGGGCTCGCTGCCCCGGCGGGCCTTGTAATCTACCTCATCATCCCCATATTTATCGCAATGCTTGCGCCTTTCCCCCATGGCGTGAATAATTTCCTTAGATGCCGGTAAATGTTCAGCGTCCGGCAAGACATGCAAAAGAGGAACAGTTTGAACATAGACACTCGCGAAATCACCCTTGAACCCGCAGACAATGCCCGCCTGTTGAGCCTTTGCGGCCCATTTGATGACAACATCAAGCAGCTGGAACGTCGCCTCGGCATCGAAATTAACCGCCGTGATAACCACTTTAAGCTGACCGGTCGCCCAATTTGCGTCACCGCGGCGGCAGATATTTTACGTAGCCTGTACGTCGATACTGCCCCAATGCGGGGTCAGACGCAGGACATTGAGCCTGAACAAATTCATCTGGCAATTAAAGAAGCGCGAGTGCTTGAGCAAAGCGCAGACAGCGTGCCGGAATTTGGCAAAGCGGTGAACATCAAAACCAAGCGCGGGGTAATTAAGCCGCGTACGCCGAACCAGGCACAATACATTGCGAATATCCTCGACCACGACATCACCTTTGGCGTTGGCCCTGCGGGTACAGGTAAAACGTATCTTGCGGTTGCCGCTGCGGTCGATGCGCTTGAGCGTCAGGAGATCCGTCGAATTCTGCTGACCCGCCCGGCAGTGGAAGCGGGCGAAAAACTCGGCTTCCTGCCGGGTGACCTCAGCCAGAAAGTCGATCCCTACTTACGACCGCTGTATGACGCACTGTTCGAAATGCTCGGGTTTGAGAAGGTCGAAAAGCTGATTGAGCGTAACGTCATTGAAGTTGCGCCGCTGGCCTACATGCGTGGTCGTACGTTAAACGATGCGTTCATCATTCTTGATGAGAGCCAGAACACCACCATCGAACAGATGAAAATGTTCCTGACCCGTATCGGCTTTAACTCCAAAGCGGTTATCACCGGCGATATCACCCAGATTGACCTGCCGCGAAGCACCAAATCCGGTCTGCGTCATGCCATTGAAGTGCTGGCTGAAGTTGACGAAATTAGTTTTAATTTCTTCCATAGCGAAGACGTGGTTCGCCACCCGGTGGTCGCCCGTATCGTCACGGCGTATGAAGCCTGGGAAGAAGCAGAACAGAAACGCAAAGCCGAGCTGGCTGCAGAACGCAAGCGCGAAGCTCAGGAGCAGGAACAAAAATGAGTCAGGTTATTCTCGATTTACAGCTGGCATGTGAAGACGAATCCGGTTTACCAACAGAAAGTCAGTTTCAGGGTTGGCTGGATGCGGTGATCCCGCAGTTTCAGGAAGAGTCTGAAGTTACCATTCGTCTGGTCGATGACGCGGAAAGCCACGAGCTGAACCTGACCTATCGCGGGAAAGATAAGTCAACCAACGTACTCTCTTTCCCGTTTGAAGCCCCGCCGGGCATTGAAATGCCGCTGCTGGGCGATTTGATAATCTGCCGTCAGGTAGTCGAGAAAGAAGCGCAGGAACAAGGCAAACCGCTTGAGGCCCACTGGGCGCACATGGTGGTGCACGGTAGCCTGCATTTACTCGGTTACGACCATATCGAAGACGATGAAGCGGAAGAGATGGAATCCCTAGAAACAGAGATTATGCTTGCTCTGGGCTATGAGGATCCGTACATTGCCGAGAAAGAATAAGCATTTCGAAATCTTGTAAGCCTGATAAGGCGCAGCCGCCATCAGGTATTGCGCCTTATCTGGCTTACCTGGTTTGAAGTACGATGAAGAGACATGCCGTCAACAGCTGAATATACGCATGACGAGCTTTGTATTAACTAACATGAGAACCCATACGACGCCATGAGCGACGACAATTCACACAGTAGTGACACCTTAAACAGCAAAAAGGGATTTTTCTCCCTGTTACTGAGCCAACTTTTCCACGGTGAACCAAAAAACCGCGACGAACTGTTGGAGCTGATCCGTGATTCCGGGCAAAACGACCTTATCGATGAAGATACGCGCGATATGCTCGAAGGGGTGATGGATATTGCGGACCAACGCGTGCGCGACATCATGATCCCTCGCTCTCAGATGATTACCCTGAAACGCAACCAGACCCTGGACGAATGTCTCGATGTCATTATCGAGTCTGCCCACTCGCGTTTCCCGGTGATCAGCGAAGACAAAGATCACATTGAAGGGATTCTGATGGCCAAAGATCTGCTGCCGTTTATGCGCAGCGATGCCGAAGCCTTCAGCATGGAGAAAGTGTTACGCCAGGCGGTTGTCGTACCTGAAAGCAAGCGAGTTGACCGCATGCTGAAAGAGTTCCGCTCCCAGCGTTATCATATGGCTATCGTCATCGACGAATTCGGCGGTGTCTCAGGTCTGGTGACCATTGAGGACATCCTTGAACTGATCGTGGGTGAAATTGAAGATGAGTACGACGAAGAAGACGATATCGATTTCCGTCAGCTCAGTCGCCACACCTGGACCATTCGCGCTCTGGCGCCGATCGAAGACTTCAACGACGCTTTCGGTACCCATTTTAGCGACGAAGAAGTAGATACCATCGGCGGGCTGGTCATGCAGGCCTTTGGTCATCTGCCCGCACGCGGGGAGACTATCGACATTGATGGTTACCAGTTCAAAGTGGCAATGGCCGACAGCCGTCGTATTATTCAGGTTCATGTCAGAATTCCGGACGACTCACCCCAGCCCAAACTGGACGAATAAACCCGAAACTGGATCTAAGACTACATGGCATTTGCCCCATTAATTGAACGCCAGCGCATTCGCCTGCTGCTGGCGTTATTATTCGGTGCCTGCGGGACGCTGGCTTTCTCTCCGTATGACATCTGGCCCGCTGCGATCGTTTCGCTGATGGGCCTGCAGGCTCTTACCTTCAATCGCCGCCCGCTCCAGTCTGCCGCAATCGGCTACTTTTGGGGATTGGGGCTGTTTGGCTCCGGCATCAACTGGGTTTACGTCAGCATCGCGCAGTTTGGCGGTATGCCGGGTCCCATTAATGTGTTCCTCGTGGTTCTGCTTGCCGCATACCTTTCCCTCTACACCGGCCTGTTTGCCGGCGTGTTGGCGCGTCTGTGGCCGAAAACCACCTGGATACGCGTGGCGATTGCCGCGCCGGTCGTCTGGCAAATAACCGAATTCCTGCGCGGCTGGGTACTGACCGGCTTTCCGTGGCTACAGTTCGGCTACAGTCAGATCGACGGTCCGTTAAAAGGGCTGGCTCCGGTAATGGGCGTTGAGGCGATTAACTTCCTGCTGATGGTGGTTAGCGGCCTGCTGGCGCTGGCGCTGGTGACGCGTAACTGGAAGCCGCTGATTGCCGCGCTAGTGCTCTTTGCTCTGCCCTTTCCGCTGCGCTATATCCAGTGGTACACGCTTGAGCCGGAAAAAACCACTCAGGTCTCGATGGTGCAGGGTGACATTGCGCAGTCGCTCAAATGGGATGAAGGTCAGTTACTCAACACCCTGAAGATTTATCTCGACGCCACCCAGCCTGAGATGGGCAAATCACAGCTGATCATCTGGCCAGAATCCGCTATCCCGGACCTGGAAATTAATCAGCAGCGTTTCCTGGGCATGATGGATGACCTGCTGAGATCGAAAAACAGCACGCTGATTACCGGTATCGTTGACGCGCGTCTGAACAAGCAGAATCGTTACGACACCTACAACACCATCATCACGCTGGGTAAAGACAGCCCGTACAGTTACGACTCCAGCAACCGCTACAACAAAAACCATCTGGTACCGTTTGGCGAGTTCGTCCCGCTGGAATCGATCCTGCGCCCATTAGCGCCGTTCTTTGACCTGCCAATGTCGTCTTTCAGCCGTGGGCCTTATGTGCAGCCACAGCTGCATGCGCACGGCTTTAAGCTGACGGCCGCCATCTGCTATGAAATCATTCTTGGCGAACAGGTACGGGATAATTTCCGCCCGGATACGGACTACCTGCTGACGATTTCCAACGATGCCTGGTTTGGTAAATCCATCGGCCCGTGGCAGCACTTCCAGATGGCGCGTATGCGTTCCCTCGAGCTGGCGCGCCCTCTGCTGCGTAGCACCAACAACGGTATTACGGCGGTGATTGGTCCACAGGGTGAGATTCAGGCGATGATCCCGCAGTTTACCCGCCAGGTCCTGACCACCAGCGTGACGCCAACGACGGGCTTAACCCCTTATGCCCGTACCGGTAACTGGCCGCTCTGGCTGCTGACCGCGCTGTTTGGCTTTGGTGCGGTGGTAATGAGCCTGCGCCAGCGTCGTAAGTAACCTTCCTTTCCCGGCCGGATAACGTTTCGCTTATCCGGCCCACAAAACATTTCCCGCTCCCCATTCTGGCATGTCTATTGCTTTGTTCTACAAGACAAATGCAGTTTTGGCTGAATGTGCAACCTGGTCGCACCAACGTTGAGCGCCGGTAGCACCTGAAAAGTGCAACAAGATATTTTTGCCCCCAAATGGTGCGGCGCACCTCGCAAAAATAAACAATAAAACAGCAAATTCTTTACATTCATCCAAACTAAATGTTAACAAACATATACAAGACTGCACGTTTTAGTAGCAAACAATAACAACATCACAATGGGTATCAATGCGTCCCTGGCGCAGACGATAAAGGAGTTGGATATGCAATTACGTAAGCTCGCCACAGCCATGCTGGTCATGGGAATGTCCGCCGGTCTGGCGCACGCAGAAGACGCAGCACCAGCGGCAGGCAGCACGCTGGACAAGATCGCCAAAAACGGCGTGATTGTGGTCGGCCACCGTGAATCATCGGTACCGTTTTCTTACTACGATAATCAACAAAAAGTGGTCGGTTATTCACAGGATTACTCCAACGCGATCGTTGAAGCCGTGAAGAAAAAGCTGAACAAGCCTGACCTGCAGGTGAAACTGATCCCGATTACTTCACAAAACCGTATCCCGCTGCTGCAAAACGGCACCTTCGACTTTGAATGTGGCTCCACAACCAACAACGTCGAGCGCCAAAAACAAGCGGCTTTCTCTGACACCATTTTCGTTGTTGGTACTCGTCTGCTGGCGAAAAAAGGCGGCGACGTCAAAGATTTCGCCGATCTGAAAGGTAAAGCCGTAGTCGTGACTTCGGGTACCACCTCAGAGGTGCTGCTGCACAAGCTGAATGAAGAGCAAAAAATGGATATGCGCATCATCAGCGCGAAAGACCACGGTGACTCTTTCCGTACTCTGGAAAGCGGCCGCGCCGTTGCCTTTATGATGGATGACGCCCTGCTGGCTGGCGAGCGCGCGAAGGCGAAGAAACCAGACAACTGGGAGATCGTCGGCAAGCCGCAGTCTCAGGAAGCTTACGGCTGCATGCTGCGTAAAGATGACCCTCAGTTCAAAAAGCTGATGGATGACACTATCGCCAAGGCGCAGACCTCAGGCGAAGCTGAGAAATGGTTTGATAAGTGGTTTAAAAATCCAATTCCACCGAAGAACCTGAACATGAATTTCGAACTGTCAGACGAGATGAAAGCCCTGTTCAAAGAACCGAATGATAAAGCGCTTAACTAATTAATTAGAAGAGTACACAAAACCTTTCAAGTTATATCGAGGCGGCAACTGAGCGAATTCTCGGGCGCTTACATGAGTAAGTAACCGGGATGAATAAAGGCAGCCAACAACGAGACATCTTGAAGGATGAAGTGTAATCAGGGAGGCTTCCCCTCCCTCTCGATTGCTACTCAGCACGGACAGACTATAAGCCTGATGGTCGTTCCCCATCAGGCCTGAAAACCGCAAAACGCTGAATAACAATCTTCGGGGGTAGCGCTGCTACCCTTTTTTTTCTGGAGTAGATTTATGTCTATAGACTGGAACTGGGGTATTTTTTTACAACAAGCCCCGTTCGGCAACACCACCTATCTCGGCTGGCTCTGGAGTGGTTTCCAGGTCACTGTCGCGTTATCTATCACCGCCTGGGTTATCGCTTTCCTCATCGGCTCTTTATTCGGCATCTTACGTACCGTACCAAATCGTTTCCTTTCCGGGATCGGCACGCTGTACGTCGAGCTGTTTCGTAACGTTCCGCTCATCGTCCAGTTTTTTACCTGGTATCTGGTCATTCCTGAACTGCTGCCGGAAAACATCGGGATGTGGTTTAAGTCAGAACTGGATCCCAACATTCAGTTCTTCCTCTCATCCATGCTTTGTCTGGGGCTGTTTACCGCTGCGCGCGTCTGCGAACAGGTTCGTGCCGCTATTCAGTCTCTGCCTCGCGGGCAGAAAAATGCCGCGCTGGCGATGGGGCTGACGTTGCCGCAGGCCTACCGCTATGTTCTGCTGCCAAACGCTTACCGCGTGATTGTTCCGCCAATGACCTCAGAGATGATGAACCTGGTAAAGAACTCCGCAATCGCCTCCACTATCGGCCTGGTCGATATGGCTGCGCAAGCGGGAAAACTACTGGATTACTCCGCCCACGCATGGGAATCGTTTACGGCCATCACTCTGGCCTACGTTCTGATTAACGCCGTCATCATGCTGGTGATGAATCTCGTCGAACGCAAAATCCGCCTGCCTGGCAATTTGGGAGGCAAATAATGTACGAGTTTGACTGGAGTTCTATCGTCCCTTCCCTGCCGTATCTGCTGGATGGGCTGATCATCACGCTGAAAATCACCGTCACGGCAGTCGTCATTGGTATCGTCTGGGGGACCATCCTTGCGGTAATGCGTCTGTCCAGCTTCGCGCCAATTGCCTGGTTTGCGAAGGGCTACGTCAACGTATTCCGCTCCATTCCGCTGGTGATGGTGCTGCTGTGGTTCTACCTGATTGTGCCCGGCTTCCTGCAAAACGTGCTGGGTCTGTCGCCAAAAACCGATATTCGCCTGATCTCAGCGATGGTCGCATTTTCGATGTTTGAAGCCGCGTACTATTCCGAGATTATCCGCGCCGGTATCCAGAGTATTTCTCGCGGGCAGTCCAGTGCCGCGCTGGCGCTGGGGATGACCCATTGGCAGTCGATGAAGCTCATCATTCTGCCGCAGGCATTTCGCGCGATGGTGCCGCTGCTGCTTACCCAAGGCATCGTACTCTTCCAGGATACCTCGCTGGTCTATGTATTGAGTCTGGCAGACTTCTTCCGTACCGCCTCCACCATTGGCGAGCGTGACGGCACGCAGGTTGAAATGATCCTGTTCGCTGGCGCCGTTTATTTTGTATTCAGTCTGAGCGCATCGTTGTTGGTCAGCTATTTGAAGAAAAGGACAGTTTAATGATTACCCTGAAAAATGTTTCTAAATGGTATGGTCACTTTCAGGTGCTGACCGACTGCTCCACGGAAGTGAAAAAAGGTGAAGTGGTGGTGGTCTGCGGCCCGTCAGGTTCAGGTAAATCAACGCTTATCAAAACGGTGAACGGGCTGGAGCCGGTACAACAGGGCGTCATCACCGTTGATGGTACCGTGGTGAATGATAAAAAGACCGATTTGGCCAAACTGCGCTCCCGCGTTGGCATGGTGTTCCAGCACTTTGAACTGTTCCCGCATCTGTCGATTATTGAGAACCTGACTCTGGCGCAGGTAAAAGTGCTTAAACGCGATAAAAAGCCGGCCCGCGACAAAGCGCAAAAGTTACTGGAACGCGTTGGTCTGTCAGCGCATGCCGAGAAGTTTCCAGCTCAGCTCTCCGGGGGCCAGCAACAGCGTGTCGCCATCGCTCGGGCGCTGTGCATGGATCCTATCGCTATGCTGTTTGACGAACCGACGTCAGCGCTCGACCCAGAAATGATCAACGAAGTACTGGACGTCATGGTTGAACTGGCCAATGAAGGGATGACCATGATGGTGGTTACCCACGAAATGGGCTTTGCGCGTAAAGTGGCTAACCGGGTGATCTTCATGGATGAAGGGAAGATTGTTGAAGACTCACCGAAAGAAGAGTTCTTCGCTAATCCAAAATCAGACCGTGCCAAAGACTTCCTCGCGAAAATCCTGCACTAATTTTGCTGGCGCGCACCTCCATGTGCGCGCCACCTCACGATTTATCTCTTCACTTCTCGAAACAGGCACAGCCCAGCGTTAACCTTGTCACAAAGTCCCACTTACAAGGAGCAACAATGGCACTTCCTATCCTGTTTGATTGCGATCCAGGTCATGACGACGCTATCGCAATTGTTCTAGCCCTCGCTTCACCTGAACTGGATGTGAAAGCGATAACCTCCTCTGCCGGTAACCAGACCCCCGACAAAACGCTGCGTAACGTATTGCGTATGTTAACGTTGCTCAACCGTACGGATATCCCAGTGGCCGGTGGCGCAGTCAAACCGCTGATGCGCGACCTGATAATTGCCGATAACGTCCACGGTGAGAGCGGGCTTGATGGCCCGGCGCTGCCTGAACCCGCTTTTGCTCCACAGGACTGCACCGCCGTGGAATTGATGGCGAAAACCCTGCGTAACAGTCAGGAACCGGTGACGATTGTCTCCACCGGGCCGCAAACTAACGTGGCATTGCTACTGAATAGCCATCCTGAACTGCACCCCAAAATTGCCCGTATCGTGATCATGGGTGGTGCAATGGGCCTCGGAAACTGGACGCCCGCCGCTGAGTTCAACATCTTCGTGGATCCAGAAGCCGCTGAGATCGTGTTCCAGTCGGGCATTCCGGTGGTGATGGCTGGACTGGATGTCACGCATAAAGCGCAAATACATCGTGAAGATACCGAACGGTTCCGCGCTATCGGCAATCCCATTTCGACAATCGTTGCTGAGCTACTCGACTTCTTCTTTGAATATCACAAAGATGAAAAATGGGGATTTATTGGCGCGCCGCTGCACGATCCATGCACCATTGCTTGGCTGCTGAAACCTGAACTGTTTACCACCGTTGAACGCTGGGTTGGTGTGGAAACTCAGGGCAAATACACCCAGGGAATGACCGTGGTTGACTACTACTTCCTGAGCGGCAATAAGCCCAATGCCACCGTAATGGTGGACGTGGATCGCCAGGGGTTTGTCGATCTGCTAGCGGAGCGTTTGAAATTTTACGCCTGATATTTATCATTGAGTAAGATCGCTATGTTGAATCATAGCGATTTTACTGTTAGCTAATAGCGAACGTGAATACTGCGTTACTTCATTAATTTGTCAGGTAATACTGAATAAATCCCCCAGCAGATTAATGTATCATGCAACATCCGGCACAACAAATCAGAGGAACATTGAATGAATGCTTCAGATTATCTCAGGGTAAGGTTTCAGAATGACAGGCAGTTATCCATATATATTGATAATGGATTCACAAATACGATACAGGCCGCAAAAGGTATCGCCTCTGATATTTATTCAGGAATAGAAAGAGCTAGCTGGTATTCGAGCTGTTTAATCCCCAGATATAATGATGTATGTCAGGAATTGAAATCTGAAGAGATAAGGACTGTTTATTCCATCATGTCTATATTCAGATACCGTGATGTTATTACATATATGCTGTATTTATATTTCCTGACCGTGAGCAAAGATGTTAAAGAAGGTAACAAAGAAGGATCTGCCCAAAAGATGGTTCGCAACGCAGCAAACCTTACTGCTCGTATAACAGTGGCAAGTGGTACACGGTTTGCTGTTGCCTCAGCTATGGCGGAAGCTATTGCACAGTCAGATTTTCTGTCAAAAGCCGTTGCGCAAAAACTGGCTGGTAAAATGCCAGTTGGCGTTTATCTTCTGCAGGTCTATGGGTTTCAGCAAAAAGCAGCTATGGCAGCCCGGGCACTGAAAGCAATAGTTCCAAGTTATTATTGGATTCTTTACCAAGCAAAGCTGGAGATGCACTATTACTTCGTTGAGCCAGCTCTTTCAGAAATAATTCAGAAAGTTCATGCTGGTATCTATTCTAACCTCGATCAGCTTGCCGACGAAATCATGGAAAGATTCGATGTTTAAGAGTCTAATATCAGTTGTACTCTATAATCTTGTACTCCCAGCAATCTTGATTTTTTTTGCCGTACTCTGGTTATATTTATTTCCTGAATACTGGTGGGAGCTAATGCTAATCAGTATTATTGCTATTTTTTGGTTTTATCCGTTCATTACAGAAAAATTCGAAAAATTCAAATAACCCAATATTATATATTTATTAAGCCAATACATAAAAGGAATTTATAATGTCTAATCCAGCTTATCTTTGGTTAGTTGATGCTAATGGTTCCCCGCTTGTAGGTTCGTCTCTGGTCTCTGATCGAGTAGGTGCTATAGAAATAAAATCCCTTACCCATAATGTAAATATTCCAACAGATGGTAATACAGGGCGGCTAACAGGTACGCGCATTCATGCTCCAATCCAATTTCAGAAAGAATTTGATCGTGTAACTCCCCTGCTATATAAGGCTCAAAGCGAAGGAGCGACACTTAAATGCGCAACGATAAAAATGTACACGCTCACCGAAGCTGGAATGGAAAAGGAGTATTTTAATATCATTCTAAACAATGTAAAAATCACATCCATTACCGCAGATCTTTATCCTGGAGCTTCAACCGGGACACATCTTGAAACCATTCTGCTACGCTATGAAAGCATCACATGGAAGCATTGCGATGGAAATATCATCTATACAGATGCCTGGAATCAACGCGTTGTGGCGTAACACATTCGCAATCCCTCACAGAGCCGCGTTAGCGGCTCTCAGGTGAAAATCACGGCTCAAACGGTCGACGCTGGAACTGATCGTGTCCGCATTTCGGGCATAGCGGCAGCACATCAGGAGTGTACACCGCCAAATGGAAGTGGCACTTCTCGCAGACCAGATTGCCCAACCCGACCACCTCGCCGCTGTGATAAACCCCGTGATGGCTGAGGTCCTGGAACACTTCGCGCCATTCGAGCTGCGTTTTATCGGTAATATCGGCCAGTTCCTGCCAGATACTCTCTTTGATAACCCGCATAAAGACGCTGTCGGTCTCCTCATCGAGGCTTTCTTCATAGCTCAGAGCAAACTCTTCCAGGTCGCGTCTGACGGCCCGGGTGAGCTCTTCCACCTCGGTGCGCGTTAACTCCCCGGTCTGCATAACGCGCTGACGCGCCTGTTCCACCAACGCATCAATATCGCGTTCGCCATTACGCAGGCGTTCACTCAGTGAAGCCACCAGTTCACGGTAATATTGAGCAACCTTGTTCATCGCTTCGCCTCCTGGGTCGTTAACTGTCTATAATAATAGACGTTATTTACGCTACGCTTTGCAAGACTGTCCACAGAGTGTGTAAATTCGTGCAAGAATTATCCTTACGGGAATTCAACGTTGAATGCGCGAAAGGCTGTTTTGGCGCGGGCGTTTGGGCTATGCTATGCGGATCTAAAACACCACATCTAGAGCTACGTTTGTAGCTGTATTGAAAACAGGACCACTGGCTGCCATGCAAGAGCAATACCGCCCGGAAGAGATAGAATCCAAAGTACAGCTTCACTGGGATGAGAAGCGCACATTTGAAGTTACCGAAGACGAGAGCAAAGAGAAGTATTACTGCCTGTCTATGCTTCCCTATCCTTCTGGTCGACTACACATGGGCCACGTACGTAACTACACCATCGGTGACGTGATCGCTCGCTATCAGCGCATGCTGGGCAAAAACGTATTACAGCCAATCGGCTGGGATGCGTTCGGTCTGCCGGCGGAAGGTGCAGCGGTCAAAAACAATACCGCCCCCGCGCCTTGGACGTACGACAACATCGCTTATATGAAAAACCAGCTCAAAATGCTGGGTTTCGGTTACGACTGGAGCCGTGAGCTGGCAACCTGCACCCCGGAATACTACCGCTGGGAACAGAAGTTCTTCACCGAGCTGTACAAAAAAGGCCTGGTGTACAAGAAAACGTCCGCGGTCAACTGGTGTCCGAACGACCAGACCGTACTGGCGAACGAACAGGTTATCGACGGCTGCTGCTGGCGTTGCGATACCAAAGTTGAGCGTAAAGAGATCCCGCAGTGGTTCATCAAAATCACCGCTTACGCTGACGAACTGCTGCGCGACCTGGATAATCTGGATCACTGGCCTGACACCGTGAAAACGATGCAGCGCAACTGGATTGGCCGCTCTGAAGGCGTGGAAATCACCTTCGATGTGAACGATTACGACAACACGCTGACCGTCTACACCACACGCCCGGACACCTTTATGGGTGCGACCTACCTGGCGGTTGCTGCAGGTCATCCGCTGGCGCAGAAAGCCGCTGAAAATAACCCAGAATTGGCTGCCTTCATTGACGAATGCCGCAACACCAAGGTTGCTGAAGCCGAAATGGCGACCATGGAGAAGAAAGGCGTCGACACTGGTTTCAAAGCCGTTCACCCGCTGACTGGCGAAGAGATCCCGGTTTGGGCAGCAAACTTCGTGCTGATGGAATACGGTACAGGCGCAGTTATGGCCGTTCCGGGTCACGATCAGCGCGATTACGAATTTGCGACCAAATATGGCCTGACCATCAAGCCGGTAATTCTGACCGCTGAAGGCGCAGAGCCGGATCTGTCTGAACAAGCGCTGACCGAAAAAGGCGTGCTGTTTAACTCCGGTGAGTTTGACGGCCTCGACTTCGAAGCGGCCTTCAACGCCATTGCTGACAAGCTGGTAGCTAAAGGCGTGGGTGAGCGTAAAGTTAACTATCGTCTGCGTGACTGGGGTGTTTCCCGTCAGCGTTACTGGGGCGCGCCGATTCCGATGGTGACGCTGGAAGACGGTACCGTCCTGCCGACGCCAGAAGACCAACTGCCGGTTATTCTGCCGGAAGACGTAGTCATGGACGGCATTACCAGCCCAATCAAAGCCGATCCGGAGTGGGCGAAAACCACCGTTAACGGTATGCCTGCGCTGCGTGAAACTGACACCTTCGATACCTTTATGGAGTCGTCCTGGTACTACGCGCGCTACACCTGCCCGCAGTATCAGGAAGGTATGCTGGATTCCGACGCGGCGAACTACTGGCTGCCGGTTGATATCTACATTGGCGGTATTGAACATGCCATCATGCACCTGCTCTACTTCCGCTTCTTCCACAAACTGATGCGCGACGCAGGCATGGTCAACTCTGATGAACCGGCTAAACAGCTGCTGTGTCAGGGGATGGTTCTGGCCGATGCGTTCTACTACGTTGGCGCAAACGGCGAACGTAACTGGGTTTCTCCGGTTGATGCCATCGTTGAGCGTGACGAAAAAGGTCGTATCGTTAAGGCTAAGGACGCAGAAGGCCATGAACTGGTGTATACCGGCATGAGCAAGATGTCCAAGTCGAAAAATAACGGTATCGACCCGCAGGTCATGGTTGAACGCTACGGCGCCGACACCGTACGTCTGTTCATGATGTTCGCTTCTCCGGCTGATATGACGCTGGAATGGCAGGAATCCGGCGTTGAAGGGGCGAACCGCTTCCTGAAACGTGTCTGGAAACTGGTTTACGAACATACGTCCCAGGGAGATGTTGCTGCCCTGAACGTTGATGTGTTGAGCGAAGATCAAAAAGCGCTGCGTCGCGACGTGCATAAAACCATTGCTAAAGTCACCGATGATATCGGTCGTCGTCAGACCTTTAACACTGCGATTGCGGCGATTATGGAGCTGATGAACAAGCTGGCGAAAGCACCGCAGGCAGACGAGCAGGACAGAGCCCTGATGCAGGAAGCATTGCTGGCTGTTGTACGCATGCTCAACCCGTTCACCCCACACGTTTGCTTCACCCTGTGGCAGGCGCTGAAAGGCGAAGGCGATATCGACAACGCGCCGTGGCCGGTGGCGGACGAAGCAGCAATGGTTGAAGACTCAACGCTGGTTGTGGTTCAGGTAAACGGCAAAGTACGTGGCAAAATCACCGTTCCGGTAAACGCCACTGAAGAGCAGGTTCGTGAACGTGCTGGCCAGGAGCATCTGGTGGCAAAATATCTTGATGGCGTTACCGTACGTAAAGTGATTTATGTACCGGGTAAACTCCTCAATCTGGTCGTTGGCTAAGCGCGGGAGGAAGCGTGCGACTTCTGACAACATTGTTGTTATCGCTGGCGGTGCTTGTCACCGCCGGGTGTGGCTGGCATCTGCGTAGTACTACGCAGGTTCCACCCTCAATGAAAACCATGATCCTGAACTCTGGCGATCCGAACGGCCCGTTAAGCCGCGCGGTGCGTAATCAGCTGCGTCTGAACGGCGTTACGCTGCTTGAAGACGGTACCATGCGTAAAGATGTGACGTCCTTACGTCTGGGTGCGGTCAGCCTTTCGCAGGATACGGCATCGGTATTCCAGAACGGTCAAACGGCTGAATACCAGATGGTGATGTCCGTAAGTGCTACTGTGCTGATTCCAGGTCATGATATTTACCCAATCAGCGCCAAAGTTTATCGTTCGTTCTTTGACAACCCACAGGCTGCACTGGCGAAGGATAACGAGCAGGACATGATCATAAAAGAGATGTATGACAAAGCGGCTGAACAGTTGATTCGTAAGCTGCCAAGCGTACATCTGGCCGATACTCAGTCATCCAATGCTGATCCTGCGGTGAATAAAACCGCAGCGCCTGCGTCATCTCCGGCGCGTGTCTCCACCACGCTGGGTAACTGATGCTCAAGTTGTACCCTGAACAACTCCGCGCACAGCTCAATGAAGGGCTGCGCGCGGCGTATTTACTCTTGGGCAACGATCCCCTCTTATTGCAGGAAAGCCAGGATGCCATCCGTCAGGCTGCCGCAACACAAGGATTCGAAGAACACCACGCCTTCACTCTGGACAACAGCACCGACTGGGGAGAGATTTTTTCACTCTGCCAGGCGATGAGCCTGTTTGCCAGCCGTCAAACCCTGCTTCTGCAATTGCCTGAAAATGGCCCTAATGCCGCCATTAATGAACAGCTCGCGTCACTCGTCACTCTGTTACATGACGATCTGCTGCTGATGGTTCGCGGCAACAAACTCACCAGGGCACAGGAAAACGCCGCATGGTATACGGGGCTTGCGAATAACGCGGTTCAGGTAAGCTGCCAGACGCCGGAACAAGCACAGCTTCCTCGCTGGGTTGCCGCCAGGGCGAAACTTAATAACCTGCAACTGGATGACGCGGCCAATCAGCTTTTGTGCTATTGCTATGAAGGTAATTTGTTAGCACTGGCGCAAGCGCTGGAACGATTAGCGTTGCTTTGGCCTGACGGCAAGTTAACGCTGCCTCGCGTGGAGAAAGCGGTTAACGATGCCGCGCACTTTACCCCATTCCACTGGGTAGACGCGCTGCTAATGGGCAAAAGCAAACGCGCGCTGCACATTCTGCAGCAGCTACGCCTGGAAGGTAGCGAGCCGGTTATTTTGCTGCGTACGATCCAGCGTGAGTTGCTGTTGCTGGTTAACTTGAAACGGCAGTCGGCCCATACGCCTTTGCGCACGTTGTTTGATAAACACCGGGTGTGGCAAAATCGCCGGGGCATGATGGGAGATGCGCTAAACCGGCTGAACCCGGCGCAACTGCGTCAGGCTGTTACGCTTTTAACGCGTACGGAAATTACGCTTAAACAAGACTATGGTCAGTCAGTGTGGGCGGAACTAGAGGGGCTTTCCCTTTTGCTCTGTCATAAATCGCTGGCCGATGTTTTTATTGATGGTTGATATGAAATCATTGCAGGCTCTGTTCGGTGGCACCTTTGATCCGGTGCATTACGGTCATCTTAAACCGGTTGAAATTCTGGCGAATCTGATTGGCCTTTCCCGGGTCATCATCATGCCCAATAACGTGCCGCCACATCGTGCGCAGCCCGAAGCGTCCGGTGAGCAACGTAAGCGTATGGTTGAACTGGCCATTGCTGATAAACCGCTGTTTTCCCTGGATGAACGCGAGCTGAAACGCGATACCGCCTCCTACACCGCGCAAACGCTAAAAGAGTGGCGCGAGGAGCAAGGCCCGAACGTGCCATTAGCGTTTATCATTGGTCAGGATTCGCTGCTTACCTTCCCTTCCTGGCATGACTACCACACGATTCTGGGTAATACCCACCTCATCGTGTGCCGACGTCCGGGCTATCCACTCGAAATGGCGCAGGAAAAACACCAGCAATGGCTGGAGGATCATCTGACCCATTCAGCAGATGACCTGCACAACCTGCCTTGCGGGAAAATTTACCTGGCCGAAACGCCGTGGTTTAACATCTCCGCCACGCTCATCCGTGAGCGCCTGGAAAAGGGCGAGCCGTGCGACGACCTGATGCCAGACGCGGTGCTTGACTATATCAATCAACAGGGACTGTACCGCTAAGCGCCTTGCGTAAGGCCGTCAGCAGGCGGTTATTCTCTTCCTGGCTGCGAACGGCTACCCGATAATAGCGCGCATCCAGCCCCGGATAATTGGCGCAACTGCGAATCAAGACATGTTGTTTCAGCAACGCAAGTTGCAGATCAATATCCGCACGATCGCAGCGTAATAAACGATAATTTGCCCGGCCGGGATACGCCGTCAGGCCGGGCAGATCTTGCAGTTGTTGATCAAACCGCTCCCCCTCTTGTTCCAGCCATTTCCACGTCGCCCGCTGATACGCGCTATCGCGTAAGATAATCTCGCCTGCCAGGGCAGCAAACGCATTAATTGACCACGGCATTTGTTGGCTGCGCATCTGTGCAACCGCCTGTTCGTTACTGTTGACCAGATACCCCAGGCGCAGTCCCGGGATCGCATAGAATTTGGTGAGCGAACGCAGCACCCAAATATGCGGGTTCTCGTGCAGTAACGGGATAAACCCCGACTCCCCGGCAATAAAATCGATAAACGCTTCATCAAGGATCAGGGCGATCCCCAGCGACTCGCAACGCGTGGCAATTTCACGCAGCAGGCGGGTTTCAAGCAACAACCCGGTGGGATTATTGGGCGTACAGAGAAACAGGCAGTCCAGCTCAGGCGTTAACGCATCGAGGATCGCATCGGTAAGCTGCCAGCCATCGTCTTCGCACAGCGCAAACTCATGGATCGTACACTCT
Source organism: Citrobacter sp. S46_ASV_140 (assembly GCF_018919545.1). Lineage (NCBI taxonomy): Bacteria > Pseudomonadati > Pseudomonadota > Gammaproteobacteria > Enterobacterales > Enterobacteriaceae > Citrobacter > Citrobacter sp. S46_ASV_140. Next base: position 3,538 of record NZ_JAHLRC010000064.1, on the reverse strand, counting down.
CCCCATTGCAGCGCCCGACGATATTCCGCAAACCCGGGCGTCACGATCATCGCATGGCGTGGCTTCAGGCCATGCACCAGGGTAAAAATGGATTCGGTTTCACCGTTCCCGGCCAGGATCCACGAGGGCGGAATTTGATGATGCTCCGCCAGCGCGGCATGCAGTTGCGCGTAATCGACATCCGGGTAACGCTCCGTGCAGTCCAGATTGTCGATAATCGCCCGTTTTAAACTTACTGGCATACCCAGCGGGTTAATATTCGCGCTAAAATCCAGCAACTGTTCAGGCAAGATGCCCAACAATTCGGCGGCTTCTCGGGTGTTACCGCCATGTGCGCTCTTCAATAAAGACATCGTGCCGCTCCACGTAAAAAAGGGTATTTTAGTGAAAAATCACTGCGCAATCAGGGCAAACATCATATTTTGTGCGAATAGCCTCACGAGGAAAACATGAGACTCTGGTTAGTACGTCATGGCGAAACCGAAGCCAATGTCGCTGGTTTATATAGCGGCCACGCCCCCACACCGCTAACGGAACGGGGGATCGCTCAGGCGCAAACGCTGGGTACGCTGTTACGCAATGTCCCTGTCGACAACGTTCTGTGCAGCGAACTGGAACGCGCCCGCCATACAACGCAGTTGATTCTGGCGGAACGTGAAGTTCCTGTGCGCAACATGCCTGAGCTTAATGAGATGTTTTTTGGTGACTGGGAAATGCGTCACCATCGCGATCTGGCGCGCGAAGACGCCGAAAATTACGCCGTGTGGTGTAACGACTGGCAGAATGCGACGCCCACCAATGGCGAAGGTTTTCAGGCGTTTTCCCAGCGAGTGGAACGTTTCATTGCCCAGCTTGCTGATTATAAAGCGTGCCAAAATCTGCTGGTGGTGAGTCATCAAGGCGTGCTGAGCGTGTTGATCGCCCGTCTGCTGTCCATGCCCGCTGCGGCAATGTGGCATTTCCGCGTCGAACAAGGCTGCTGGAGCGCAATTGATTTTTGTGACGATTTTGCGGTTCTGAAAGTGCTTAACAGCCGGGCCGTATGGCGCGACGGGGAGTGAAAGCGCTGTTTTTTATGCCGAAGGGCCTCTCTCCCATTGACACCCCATGACAGGCTGTTATTCTCCGCAGCCTGACTTTTCCCGCCCTTCAGAGCTTTGCAGAAATTGTTTTACAAAAATGGCGATGCATTCTGTAGCGTGGGGTGGGATGATAGCGCACTTCACAAGCGCATTCGGAGACATTTGTCCCGATATCGCCTCTGGTTCAGGTATACTAACAGACGTTTTTAACTCTTTTCACCCAGGGGGAACACTTGCAGGGTAAAGCACTCCAGGATTTTGTAATCGACAAAATTGATGACCTGAAAGGTCAAGACATCATCGCCTTAGACGTTCAGGGCAAATCCAGCATCACTGATTGCATGATTATCTGCACCGGTACATCCAGCCGTCACGTTATGTCTATTGCAGACCACGTGGTTCAGGAGTCCCGCACTGCTGGCCTGCTGCCGCTCGGCGTTGAAGGCGAGAATGTCGCTGACTGGATCGTCGTTGACCTCGGCGATGTGATTGTCCACGTGATGCAGGAAGAGAGTCGTCGCCTGTATGAACTGGAAAAACTCTGGAGTTAATGCGTGAAGCTGCAACTTGTCGCTGTGGGTACGAAAATGCCTGACTGGGTACAAACCGGATTTACCGAGTATCTCCGTCGGTTTCCGAAAGATATGCCCTTTGAGCTGATCGAAATCCCGGCAGGAAAGCGCGGCAAGAACGCGGACATTAAACGCATTCTCGACAAAGAGGGTGAGCAGATGCTGGCTGCCGCAGGCAAAAACCGCATCGTCACCCTTGATATCCCGGGTAAACCCTGGGACACGCCGCAGCTGGCGACCGAACTGGAGCGCTGGAAACTGGACGGTCGTGACGTCAGTCTGTTAATTGGCGGGCCGGAAGGTCTCTCTCCTGCCTGTAAAGCCGCAGCGGAACAAAGCTGGTCACTCTCTGCATTAACCCTTCCACACCCTCTTGTTCGGGTTCTGGTTGCGGAGAGTCTGTACAGGGCGTGGAGCATTACCACCAACCATCCTTATCACCGTGAGTGATCATTGATTCTTGAGTAGATTAAGCAGCGGATGAAACTACAGAATTCTTTTCGCGACTATTCGGCTGAGTCCGCGCTGTTTGTGCGCCGGGCGCTGGTCGCTTTTTTGGGGATTTTGCTGCTAACCGGCGTGCTGATCGCCAACCTTTATAATCTGCAAATCGTTCGCTTCACTGATTATCAGACCCGTTCGAACGAAAACCGCATCAAACTGGTGCCTATCGCGCCGAGTCGCGGCATCATTTATGACCGCAACGGAATTCCTCTCGCCCTTAACCGCACCATTTATCAGATAGAAATGATGCCGGAAAAGGTAGACAACATTCAGGATACCCTCGACGCGCTGCGTAACGTCGTAGACCTGACGGACGACGATATTGCTGCCTTTAAAAAAGAGCGCGCCCGTTCACACCGTTTCACCTCTATTCCGGTAAAAACCAACCTGACTGAAGTTCAGGTCGCACGCTTTGCCGTGAATCAATATCGCTTTCCTGGGGTCGAAGTTAAAGGCTATAAACGCCGCTATTACCCATACGGCTCTGCGCTGACCCACGTAATTGGCTACGTATCGAAGATCAACGATAAAGACGTAGACCGCCTGGACAAAGACGGTAAACTGGCTAACTACGCGGCAACGCATGACATCGGCAAGCTGGGTATTGAACGCTATTATGAGGACGTGCTTCACGGCCAAACCGGGTATGAAGAAGTTGAAGTGAACAACCGCGGCCGCGTCATTCGCCAACTGAAAGAAGTGGCGCCGCAGGCCGGGCACGATATCTATCTCACCCTTGATTTGAAACTCCAGCAGTATATTGAAACGCTGCTGGCGGGCAGCCGTGCCGCCGTGGTGGTTACCGACCCGCGTACCGGTGGCGTTCTGGCACTAGTATCTATGCCTAGCTATGACCCGAATCTGTTCGTGGATGGTATCTCCAGTAAAGATTATTCCGGGTTGCTCAATGACCCGAACACCCCCTTGGTTAACCGCGCTACACAGGGTGTTTACCCCCCTGCTTCGACGGTTAAACCTTACGTTGCGGTTTCTGCGTTAAGCGCAGGCGTCATCACCCGCAATACCGGCCTGTTCGATCCGGGCTGGTGGCAGCTACCGGGCTCTGAAAAACGTTACCGCGACTGGAAAAAGTGGGGGCACGGCCATCTGAATATCACCCGCTCTCTGGAAGAGTCCGCGGATACGTTTTTCTATCAAATCGCCTATGATATGGGGATTGACCGGCTTTCAGAGTGGATGAGCAAATTTGGCTACGGCAAATATACGGGCATCGATCTTGCCGAAGAACGCTCTGGCAATATGCCAACCCGCGAGTGGAAGCAAAAACGGTTTAAAAAGCCATGGTATCAGGGTGATACCATTCCCGTCGGCATCGGCCAGGGTTACTGGACAGCAACCCCAATCCAGATGAGTAAAGCG
>NZ_JAHLRC010000063.1:0-23606 GCF_018919545.1 Citrobacter sp. S46_ASV_140 | reverse complement strand
TCTGAGAGCGATTGAAAACTTCTACATTAGCAACAACAAAATCAGCGACATTCCTGAATTTGTTCGCGGTATGGTAATGGTTAAAAAGGCAGCGGCAATGGCCAACAAAGAGCTGCAAACCATTCCTAAGAGTGTGGCAAATGCCATCATCGCGGCGTGTGATGAAGTCCTGAATAACGGAAAATGCATGGATCAATTCCCGGTAGATGTTTACCAGGGTGGTGCGGGTACCTCCGTCAACATGAACACCAACGAAGTGCTGGCCAATATCGGTCTGGAACTGATGGGTCACCAGAAAGGTGAATATCAGTACCTGAACCCGAACGACCACGTTAACAAATGTCAGTCTACCAACGACGCTTACCCAACTGGCTTCCGTATCGCGGTATACGCATCCATCATCAAACTGATCGATGCCCTGAACCAGCTGCGTGAAGGCTTCGAACAAAAAGCTGTTGAATTCCAGGACATCCTGAAAATGGGCCGTACCCAGCTGCAGGATGCTGTACCGATGACCCTCGGTCAGGAATTCCATGCTTTCAGCGTACTGTTGAAAGAAGAAGTGAAAAACATTAGTCGTACCGCTGAGCTGCTGCTGGAAGTTAACCTCGGTGCAACTGCAATCGGTACGGGTCTGAACACGCCGAAAGAATACTCCCCGCTGGCAGTACAGAAACTGGCTGAAGTCACTGGCTTCGCCTGTGTTCCGGCAGAAGACCTGATTGAAGCAACTTCTGACTGCGGCGCATACGTTATGGTTCACGGCGCACTGAAACGTCTGGCTGTTAAGATGTCCAAAATCTGTAACGACCTGCGTTTGCTCTCCTCTGGCCCACGTGCTGGTCTGAACGAGATCAACCTGCCGGAACTGCAGGCTGGTTCTTCTATCATGCCAGCAAAAGTGAACCCAGTTGTTCCAGAAGTCGTAAACCAGGTTTGCTTTAAAGTCATCGGTAACGACATCACCGTTACTATGGCATCTGAAGCTGGTCAGCTGCAGCTGAACGTAATGGAGCCGGTCATTGGCCAGGCAATGTTTGAATCCATTCACATTCTGAGCAATGCTTGCTACAACCTGCTGGAAAAATGCGTTAGTGGTATCACTGCTAACAAAGAAGTCTGTGAAGCGTTTGTATTCAACTCCATCGGCATCGTTACTTACCTCAACCCGTTCATCGGTCACCACAACGGCGACATCGTCGGTAAAATTTGTGCCGAAACCGGTAAGAGCGTACGTGAAGTTGTCCTGGAACGCGGTCTGTTGACCGAGTCTGAACTGGACGATATCTTCTCTGCACAGAACCTGATGCACCCTGCTTATAAAGCAAAACGTTATACTGATGAAAGCGAACAGTAATCGTGTAGGGTAGTACCGGAGAAGGCACGTCATGATGACGTGCCTTTTTTCTTACTCGAAGTTACTTAAAAACAACAATTTAATATCAACTTGTTAAACAACAAGGAAGGCTAATATGATAGTTTTAGAACTTATCATCGTTTTGCTGGCAATCTTTTTAGGTGCCAGACTTGGGGGTATCGGTATTGGATTTGCAGGTGGGCTGGGTGTTCTGGTTCTTGCCGCTATTGGCGTAAAACCGGGTAATATTCCGTTCGATGTTATTTCCATTATCATGGCGGTTATCGCTGCCATCTCTGCCATGCAGATTGCCGGTGGTCTGGACTATCTGGTTCATCAAACTGAAAAACTGCTGCGTAAAAACCCGAAATACATCACGATCCTTGCACCAATCGTGACCTATTTCCTGACTATCTTTGCCGGTACCGGCAACATCTCTCTGGCAACTCTGCCGGTTATCGCTGAAGTCGCGAAGGAACAAGGTATCAAACCTTGCCGTCCGCTCTCTACCGCAGTGGTATCTGCACAGATTGCGATTACGGCGTCGCCAATCTCCGCAGCCGTGGTTTACATGTCTTCCGTAATGGAAGGTCATGGCATCAGCTACATTCACCTGCTGTCCGTGGTCATTCCGTCCACTCTGCTGGCCGTTCTGGTGATGTCCTTCCTGGTAACGATGCTGTTCAACTCCAAACTGTCTGACGACCCGATTTATCGTAAGCGTCTGGAAGAAGGTTTGGTTGAACTGCGTGGTGAAAGACAAGTTGAAATCAAAGCTGGCGCGAAAACCTCCGTTTGGTTGTTCCTGCTGGGCGTGATTTGCGTAGTTGTATACGCCATCATCAACAGCCCAAGCCTCGGCCTGGTCGCTAAACCGCTGATGAACACCACCAACGCAATCCTGATCATCATGCTGAGCGTCGCGACGCTGACTACGATCGTCTGCCGCGTTGAAACTGACTCCATCCTGAACTCCAGCACCTTTAAAGCGGGTATGAGCGCCTGTATTTGTATCCTGGGTGTTGCATGGCTGGGTGATACCTTCGTATCTCACAACATTGACTGGATCAAAGATACTGCAGGTAGCGTAATTCAGGGTCATCCGTGGTTGCTGGCTGTCATCTTCTTCTTTGCTTCTGCGCTGCTGTACTCTCAGGCTGCAACCGCTAAAGCACTGATGCCAATGGCTCTGGCTCTGAACGTTTCCCCACTGACTGCTGTTGCGTCTTTCGCCGCTGTTTCTGGCCTGTTCATTCTGCCAACCTACCCAACTCTGGTTGCGGCGGTGCAGATGGATGACACCGGTACAACCCGCATCGGTAAATTCGTCTTTAACCATCCGTTCTTCATCCCGGGTACTCTGGGCGTGCTTTTGGCTGTCTGCTTCGGCTTCTTGCTGGGCAGCTTCATGCTGTAAGACTTTACTGCAGGGTGCCTTCGCGCCCTGCAGTTCCTCCTCCTCATCATCCCGCTTTAACTAACATCCTTCCCTCGTCCGTTGTATAGTGACCACTCTTTAGCTGGTTACTCTGTTCTTTCGAGGTGTTTATGCTTGATGTAAAGAGTCAGGATATTTCCATCCCCGATACCGTTGTGGTGCTCTGTACCGCCCCAGATGAAGCAACCGCCCAGGATCTGGCCGCCAAAGTACTGGCGGAAAAACTGGCTGCCTGCGTGACGCTGCTGCCTGGCGCGACCTCCCTCTATTATTGGGAAGGTAAACTTGAGCAGGAATATGAAGTCCAGATGATTTTAAAAACCACCGTCACACACCAGCAAGCCCTTCTCGATTGCCTGAAGTCACATCATCCATACCAAACGCCTGAACTTCTGGTTTTACCCGTCACTCACGGAGACTTTGATTACCGCTCATGGCTCAACGCATCCTTACGCTGATCCTGCTGCTGTGCAGCACATCTACCTTTGCCGGATTATTTGACGCGCCTGGCCGCTCGCAGTTTGTTCCTGCCGATCGGGCGTTTGTTTTTGATTTTCAGCAAAACCAACACGATCTGAACCTCTCATGGCAGGTTAAAGATGGCTACTATCTGTATCGCAAACAGATAAGCATTACGCCATCTCAGGCCGATATCGCCGAGGTAAAACTACCGCCAGGCGTCTGGCATGAAGATGAGTTTTATGGCAAAAGTGAGATTTACCGTAAACAATTGACTATCCCGGTCACGGTCAATCAGGCTAAATCTGGCGCAACATTAACGGTCACATACCAGGGCTGTGCCGACGCCGGTTTTTGCTATCCGCCTGAAACTAAAACGGTGCCATTAAGTGAAGTGTCTGCCAATACCAGGGCGACACCTGTGCCAGTGCCTGCCACCGATGCTTTGCAAGAGAGACCACAACCCGCAACCCAGCTTCCCTTCTCTGCGCTGTGGGCATTGCTAATCGGAATTGGCATCGCATTTACACCTTGCGTATTGCCGATGTATCCGCTGATTTCCGGTATCGTGCTGGGCGGCAAACAACGCTTATCAACCGGACGCGCGCTGCTGCTGACGTTTATCTACGTCCAGGGAATGGCGCTCACTTATACCGCGCTAGGTCTGGTTGTTGCGGCCGCCGGATTGCAGTTCCAGGCTGCGCTACAGCATCCTTACGTCCTGATTGGCCTTGCCGTCGTCTTTACGCTGCTGGCCCTTTCGATGTTTGGCTTGTTCACGCTGCAGCTCCCTTCATCGCTGCAAACACGCCTTACATTGTTGAGTAACCGTCAGCAAGGCGGTTCCCCCGGTAGCGTCTTTGCGATGGGGGCGATTGCCGGCCTCATCTGTTCTCCTTGTACAACGGCCCCGCTAAGCGCGATTTTGCTGTATATCGCTCAGAGCGGGAACATGTGGCTGGGAGGCGGCACACTGTATCTGTACGCGCTGGGGATGGGATTACCTCTGATGCTAATTACCGTATTCGGTAATCGTCTGTTGCCTAAAAGCGGCCCATGGATGGAACATGTCAAAACCGCTTTTGGCTTTGTCATTCTGGCGCTCCCCGTCTTCTTACTCGAACGCATCATTGGCGACAACTGGGGCGTTCGCCTGTGGTCGCTGTTGGGCGTCGCATTCTTTAGCTGGGCATTTATCACCAGCCTGCAGGCAAAGCACGCCTGGATGCGCATCGTGCAAATTATCCTGTTAGCTGCAGCGCTGGTAAGCGTACGGCCATTGCAGGACTGGGCGTTCGGCGTGCCGCAAGCTCAAACCCAGACACACCTTAACTTCACGCCTGTGGCTTCGGTGGATGCGCTAAATCAGGCGCTGGCACAAGCTAAAGGCAAGCCCGTGATGTTGGATCTGTATGCTGACTGGTGCGTGGCCTGTAAGGAGTTTGAGAAGTATACGTTTAGCAATCAGCAGGTTCAGCAAGCGCTAGGCGACACGGTGCTTTTGCAGGCGGATGTGACTGCAAATAATGCCCAGGATGTCGCTCTGCTGAAACATCTACAGGTTTTAGGTTTGCCGACTATTTTGTTCTTTGACGCCGAGGGGAAAGAGCATCCGGAGGCTCGGGTAACCGGCTTTATGGATGCCGCGACCTTCAGCGCACATTTGCGCGATCGCCAACCGTGAGCGACACTTGCAACAGGAAATACGGAGGAGAATACCGTGCAACGTGAAGATGTCCTGGGAGAAGCCCTGAAATTACTTGAGGTTCAAGGGATAGCCAATACCACACTGGAAATGGTGGCCGATCGTATCGATTATCCTCTTGATGAACTACAACGCTTTTGGCCCGACAAAGAGGCCATTCTGTACGATGCGTTACGTTACCTCAGCCAGCGGGTGGATATCTGGCGGCGTCAACTTTTGCTGGATGACACCCTGAGCGCTGAACAGAAATTACTGGCACGCTACACCGCGCTGTCCGAATGCGTGAGCAATAATCGCTACCCAGGCTGCCTGTTTATCGCCGCCTGTACGTTTTACCCCGATCCCGGGCATCCGATCCATCAGTTAGCCGATCAGCAAAAAAAGGCGGCACATGACTTCACCCATGAGCTGCTGACGACGCTGGAAGTTGACGACCCTGCAATGGTTGCCAAACAGATGGAACTGGTGCTGGAGGGCTGTCTGAGCCGCATGCTGGTGAATCGTAGCCATGCTGATGTCGAAACGGCACACCGTCTGGCTGAAGATATCCTGCGCTTTGCTCAGTGCCGTATGGGCGGTGCGCTGACCTAAGCAAGCATGCCCGCAAGGCCGAAATGAGTAAACACAGCGCCATCAGTCTCTAAAACGCACCATCGCCACGGTGGTGCAATATACTCTGTTAACCGCCCGCCCAACTCATCGCCCGACACACCAGCGGGTCCTGCCGCAGCAATTGCACCGTTAGTTACTGGAAACGTCGAAAAGGCTTGTGCACAACTTGCGGTAGTGTGCGGGAGTAATACAGGCCGCGTAACGTTTTCGTCAGCCTTTGCTCATTGAGATAGAAGGTCTGATAGGTAAATTGCCTGGAAGTTTTGTGCAAACTTCAGGCATAATCGCGCAGATTGCCGCAATATTAAGCGGTTGAACATCTTTTCCCGAAATTTGATTGACTGGCAGACGTGAATACGGTTTAATGCGCCCCGTTGCCCGGATAGCTCAGTCGGTAGAGCAGGGGATTGAAAATCCCCGTGTCCTTGGTTCGATTCCGAGTCCGGGCACCACCTTTCCTTTTTTATGCTTCCTTATGAATCCCTGTGTGTATGTAATTCAATAAGTTAGCGTAAAAATCTTTCCCGATGCGTTTTGGTTTATTCCTTGGTATCCGGAAAATTGTGGGTCAGATTGCGGGTCATTCAGTTCGATGAATGATGGAGACCCTCATATGGCCCTGAACGACAGTAAAATCCGCGCGGCTAAATCCCTCGATAAATCTTATAAGCTCACCGACTCGCAAGGTCTGTACCTGACCGTATCCACCAGCGGCGCTAAGCTGTGGTATTTCCGCTATCGCTTCGACGGCAAAGAAAACCGGCTGGCCTTTGGCGCTTATCCACTGGTGACGCTGGCGGAAGCCCGCGAAAAGCGCGATGCCGCGCGTAAGCTACTCGTGTCCGGTATCTGCCCTTCTCAGCTTCGCAAAACCAACGACGCCAGCGTGGATGAATCCCGCACGTTTAAGTTTATCGCCACCGCGTGGCACACCAGTTGCCTTAAGCTCTGGTCGGAAGCCCACGCCGATAAAATCCTCACCTGCCTGAAGCGCTACGTCTTTCCCGATATCGGCGCGATGGATATTGCGAAGATCGAAACCCGCCATCTGGCGCAACTGGTTAAAGCCATCGACGATAAGGGCGTGCATGACGTTGCCGGGCGGGTGAAGCAGCATCTGACCAAAATCATGCGTCATGCCGTGCAGCAGGGCGTGATTAAATATAATCCTGCTTACGATCTGGATGGGGTCGTGACCCCAATCGTGACCCAACATCACCCCGCCCTGCCCCTGAAACACCTGCCGGAGCTGCTTGAGAAGGTGGACGGCTACAAAGGCCGGTTGCTGACCCGTCTGGCGCTGGAGCTGAATCTGCTCGTCTTTCTGCGCTCCAGCGAACTGCGCCTCGCCCGCTGGGATGAGTTCAACCTGAAAGCCCGTATCTGGACGGTGCCTGCAAAACGGGAAGCGGTGAAGCACGTGCGTTTTTCCGAACGTGGCGCAAAGATGAAGGATGAGCATCTGGTGCCGCTATCGGCGCAGGCCGTCGCCCTGCTGGAGCAGATCAAGGAAATTACCGGGGAGTCGGTGTTCGTCTTTGCAGGGGCGCACTCGATGAATAAGCCGATGAGCGAGAACACCATCAACAAGGCGCTGCGGGTGATTGGCTACGACACCAAAACCGAAGTCTGTGGTCATGGCTTCCGCACGATGGCCTGTAGCGCCCTGAACGAGTCCGGGCTGTGGTCAAAGGACGCCATTGAGCGGCAGATGAGCCACAAGGAGCGCAACGGCGTGCGGGCGGCCTATGTACATAAGGCGGAGCATCTGGAAGCCCGTATGGAGATGATGCAGTGGTGGTCGGATTATCTGGATGTGAGCCGCGAGGGGTACGTTGCGCCGTATATTTATGCGCGGCGGCATAAGGTGAGCTGAGTCTGCGGCAATATAGACAATGGAAAAGCAGATCCGGATCAAATCTGGATCTGCTTTTCTTTTTGTACTGAATACCTGCACCAGCCATAAGATCACGGGGGATTGCTCCAGCGCCACGCCCACAGTAACGTGACAGAGCTGCGCCAGATATCGCCGGATACATATCGATCTGCGCCAGTTACAGCCTTTTAAGCCCTTTGGCCTTTTCCGGTCTGGCGCTGTTACCCTTACCCGCCCCTTACCCTTTCAACCTTTTTCCTTTTACTGGCGCAGCTGTCAACAGGAGAGCAGGAGCATGATGCTGTACCAGAGCGATGCTGGATGACATCTGAAAACGCCCGGCAGCCCCTAATCGGCCATACCTTTCGAAATACCATTATTGAAAAGAAAACGTACAAAAAATTTCTACGTCGAAATTTTTTCGGTGGATAACGATGGACAGAGGATATGTTATAAGCTCATGCCTATCAAAAATAACCAAAACCAATAAGTTAATTGCCGATAATTATTGATTTAGTCAGTATTGATAGGAAAGCGTACAAAAAATTTTGCCCCCAAAATTTTCTGTACGAAAACCGATGGATAACCCGGGATTAATAGGAAATCACCCAAAATTATTTGAGGGCAAATAATTTTGTACGAAAACCGATGAATAACCCAGTTTTTTCAGGGCAATGGTTATCAATCAGTGTCCTCCTTTCGCCCGTAAACCTGCGCCACATACCGCCCGCGCCCGTCGCCGTGGCCCAAATCCATCGCCGTCATTGCCAGCGCTTCTTTTTCGCTGAATCCCTGCGCCAGATAATAGCGAATGGCATCCTGCGCCCACGCATAGCGTAACGAGTGTGGGGAATACACGCCTGTTAAACCAATACGTGACGCCTGGCTGTGCCAGTATTTCATCGCACTCTTCAGATCGGGCTTGTCGATCAGCCTGCCGTGACGGCTTTCTGCGACAGCGTTGGCGTTATCCAGCGCCTTCCTGACTGCGCCAGTATCCAGGATCACCGTTTCGCGGGGTCGTCCGCCTTTGGTGCCGAACACCACCGTTAACCGGGACTCACCGCGATCCAGCGCCTGTTGCCACGTTTTCAGCGACCGGGCACTCTGCACTGCTTCCTGCGAGCGCAGCCCCATCAACCTTGAGAGCTCCAGAGCTGCCGCCAGTCCCGCATCTTTTGCGCGGGCGGTTTCCAGCGCATGGCGGTAATGCTCCGGCGTAATGGCCTTCCGCGTACCGTTGCGGGATGCGCCGGACAGACCCAGCGAACGGTTATTCAGCCGCTCACTCTGCGCCAGCCTGTCGCGCCCGGCCTGTTTCAGCAAATTACGGATCGCCGCCATCTCATTTTGCAGGGAACGTTTTGTCATGCCCTGCGCCAGTCGTTCCCGGATATAGCCCTCAATATGCCGCGCTTTTAGCTGTTCTATCCGACGGATCTGCACGTTTTGCGCCACGACTAAACGCTCACAAAACCGCTGCGCCAGCTTAATGCGGTCGTGAACGGTCTTGTGGCTGCCGCCAGCCTGCTGCGCCAGCCGTTTCATTTCCTGCTCCAGGATTCCCATACATTCCCCCTTTCATGATTGCCGCAAATTCATAACCCAAAACCTGATACAGCTTTCCCCGGCGCACAGGCCGATAGCCCCTGAGTTTTGTCGGGGCTGCGAACGATACCTGAGCGCCGGGGCGGCAGCCGTTGAGGTGTGGTGGGGCTTCGGTTGTGCTCTCTGAGCAGCCGCCCGCTTTCGCGGGTTATCCCCCGGATCGTCCAGATCCACCTCGGTATCGGTTCATGTTCTCCTTATTGGTCAAATGGCCTGAAAAGGCGGTGTCAGAGTCCAGCCAGTGGCTGGCGCAGTTGAGTTTTCTGGTGCAGGGCGAAAGAGCTGAGTGCGTCACTTTCCCGCTCAGCGCGGTTAAAGTGACGCACTGGACTGGTACAGTGCTAAAAAACAGATATCTGGCGCAGTTTTACGGTCACGCGGCAGCAAAGCCTTTGGCAATGCAGGCCGCAGCCCGTCGGGTAAAGGGCGCTGAAGGTGTCAGCCGGTGTCGGCTGGCCGGGAAAATTCCGGCGTAGTGCAGACGGGGCCAGCGTTCTGGCGCAGTAAAAGGACGTATCGTGTAAAAACCCGGACCTCCGTCGCGATAATCTGCGACCCGGTGTTTGCAGAGGTCTGCACCGGTAAAGGGATCAACCGTCCAGTAAAGGCGCTTCTTTCAGGTTGTGAAGCGTTGGGCGCTGTCAACGACAGCATAGGGCAAGGGGGAGATTATGCCGGTACCGCTGGCGCGGAAAGGAGAAACTGTTTTTGCATCAAAAAGGTTATTTGCGAACCGGAACTGCCACGTTTCACTTGCCTTCTCCCGATCTTCTGACAGCAAAGCCATCAGAAGATCGGGAGAGCCTGTTTTAACGTGGTCTGAGATAACGGGAAGGCCAGATCTGCTCTGGCGCTACGCCCAGCGCTTCGGCAATCAGCCTTTCACCTTTGGGCCAGTGTCTTATCAACGCGTTTGCCAGCGTGGAGGACGCCAGCCCCGCCTGACGGGAAGTAGCTGACAGCGATGTCCCCTGCTTTTTCAGCGCCGCGATAATGTCGGCGGGATGCCAGTCCGGCTGCTTCATGCTTTCACCTCCACGCCGTCAATGAACTTCACGCCATCGGCGGTACGCAACCAGCGCGGGGCTTTCATTTCTGCCGCGAAGTAGTTGATCAGGTCGTACAGTAGCCAGCTAAGGTATTTCTCCGTTTCGGAGGAAAACCCCTGCCCCGCCAGCGTTTGGGTCAACGCAAGGCAGTAACTGCAAAGTTCGGTGCATTCGGGCCCAAACTGTGGGGAATTCGCAGGGAGGGCATCAACGGTCAGGCTTTCAACAAGATGGGGCGGGACGGGTTCTAACAGCGTGGGCTGGAGCAGCGTCAGACAGGCGTTGATCCTGCCGCAAAGCGCCATTTTCAGTGCCGGATCGGGGCTTTCAATCAGGGTTTCGGCGAAGTTTTCGCAGTGACTGGCAAGGAGGGTGAAATCCGTGGCAGCGTTGAAGGGGACGGAAAGTAACGGGTGTGTTTGGGTGGGGATCGTAGCCATAGTGGCAGCCTCCAACAAAAGTTGATAAACCACCACCTGAGAGGTCAATCTCATGGGTGGTGGAACTGGACGGAGTTGACCTTACCGGCTTTGTTGGCAACCGGCGCACCTCAATGGTGCCCCCGCCCAGCCCACCATTGAGGTGTAGCCGTGCGTACGACATAAAAAAAGACGCAGGCGCGTCAATATGTCGCCAACAAAAGATATTCAGGAGGTCAAGCCCGGCACCTGATTTTGCAGGTGCGAAGCAAGGATACTGCGATTGGTCACAGGCGGCAAGAAAATTACTGGAAGGCGGCTCGCAGAAAATAAAAAACCCTGCTGGTAAGGCAGGGTTCTTTATTTTTCGCTCTCAGGCTGCGGACGGCGACCTGAGCGGCGTTGCGTGATAATAACACTCAGCAGAAGTAGTTTAGCCTGTTTAATTAGCCATTGCAAACAGACCGCCAGCTCTTATAATTCCTGACGCTGAGATTGTCATGCTTCAGGCCAGACCGATTTCAAGCCCTGGCTGCCGGACGGGTGGTGCCGCTGGCAGTGCCCCGGTCTGGAGTGTGATAATAACACTCAGCAAGTGTAAACCCGCACCGACAGGCAATGTAAGGGTAAGGCGCGGGCGTTGCGCTCCTTTCAAAAGGAGAGCGGATGGACACACTAATGCGTAAGCTGATTGTGCTCATCGCCGTACTGGAGCTTTTACTGGCTCTGCTGCGGCTGATTGATCTGCTGAAATAATTCACGGATTGAAACGCACCTAAGGGGGAACGCCAGTTCCCCCTTTAATACATGTGGCAAGCCTTGTTTAAGGTAAGCGTTTTCCCCAAGTTTAATTCTTTCCTTCACTTTGCCAGTGAAACTGAAACGCCGATCTTCTCGTATCCTGCATATTGATGACGTAGAAGTTGCGGGGAAAATACTCTGTTGATGTCTCGCTGAAGGTGTTTAATCCGTATAGTGCGACTTTTTTTCCTGTTATTTCCGTTGGTTCTGGGATGGTGCTGGAAGGCACACGAAAGACCTTAACAATTGAACTATCGGGTAGCAGGATCTTCAGCGTAAGAAGATGATCGTCACTTTCTACTTCAAGTAACTGCCCGCTGATATCGATTCCGCCATGCTGATGATCAGAATGAGACGGTTGCATCTGCCTGCGTAGCTTTTCTGTCCAGGCCGGACACGAGCAACGACAGGAACAATGGGAGCAGTGCATGCCAGGACAAGCCAGCTCGTATAGTGGAAGTGGGATATTCCGTGGCAAAAGTCGATTAATATTTTTGATAATCGTAGTGACCCGTTCAATCAGGCCTGTATTCAGTGTCCCTTCCCAGCTATCACGGCTCCCCGTCAGAACTAGCCCAATATCCATATCAGGTGCCCGCTCTTTTACCATTATGCCATAGGCCGCAATCTGTAACAGGTTAGCTTCTTTCGGCTGGTTTTGTTCGTCTGTTACCTTTCCGGTTTTCAAATCAACTATGTTTAACCGATCGGGCCGCTCCTGATATATGAGGTCGGCCCGCCCATGCATATCGAAATCACTGCTGGTCAGCATAAGCTCCCGGCCAACGGGTAATGTTTTTTCGTGTGCAGGACCCCCTTTTATGAAAACAGGCGGCAGAAGCGATCTGACGTAGCGGATCTGGGTAACAAGCATTTGGCGCGACACCAGCCCGGCAACGCCGTGACGGTCATATACCCAGTTTGCTACCGGCCCGGCGCGTCGATTGGCTGTCAGCGAGGTCGTAAAATCATTTTCCAGTTGCCTGAGAGTATAATTCCCGAAAGCGGCCTCCCGGTGTGTCGCTGAATTGACGCGTTGATGTATTACCTGGCCCAGAATGACGCCCGGATGCAGCGGTAAACGTGCGTAAGAATGAGCTTCACTTTCCAGCAGGTATTTCGCCGGGCAAATGACGAAGCTCCCCAACAGAGAAGGAAGCACCGGACGAGTACGCGATAGCGTCATTTCATTCATTGCATTATCACTCCTGAGATGAGGACGCCTGAGTCCGTAATTTTGCCATTTCAGTCCCCATGCGGCGGGACAATGCAAAAGTATTCGTCGCGTCTACGTCCACCTCATATGAGAATGCCTCAAGTTCCGGATTTGCAGCAAATGCAGCATCGGGATCCCAGAATGGATGTAATACGGCGGCCCAGCGCCCGTCCCCGGTGCGAATCACGGGTATATTCCCCATCACTTTTACGTCACTGTCGCTATATAGAGAAGCGGCCTCTTTGGCTAATCGTAGGGCATTTACCGGCCAGTCAGCCACGCCCGGAGAGGTAAAATCACCGTTCAGCCCGGCGCTATAGGTTTGATCCAGAAGAAGTTGAATAACATCCAGTCCCAGACGCCAGTCCAGCAATCCGTGATACGGCTGGTTTCCGTACCTGTGCAGGCAGTGATAACACCCCTGAAAGCAGCGTTCGCGATGATCGGGTTGCAGGAACTCAGCCAGCGGGTAGGCCGTTTTGTTATTTAAAATATTCTTCATGATCTCAAGGATAATGAGAGAACCGGATGCGCCCTTCTGCTGTAGCCGTTCACACAACCCTGAACCATTAACCAGACGATCGGCCATTTGCAGAACCGGTACCGACGTACCGTTCTTCAGCATTTGAACGCGGGGTTCCAGAATTTCGATTTCTTCAGGATCAATATCCAGCAGCTCTTTTGATGCATAGTTAACAATGATAAAAGATGCCGAGAGCGCAGCGGCCCTGAATGCCGGGGTTAGCGTGGAATACTGTAGCCGGAGACCCGGCGGGGTTTGTGCAACCCTCAGCGCCAGTAGATCAGTCACTTTAGGCGCGGCAAGATAAAATGTGTTTCGGGTTTCTCCCTGATCGGTAAAGCGGTTTTTAACTAACAGGTCGGCCTCAATAATTTGACTATCCATCCAAACCCGGTTCGCCCAAAGCGGCTGGTAAGTCCCCTGCTTTCTGAAAGGGACCGATAGGCTCCCCTGTGTTGCGCTGAAACCACGCCATGTTTTATCGGTATAAATTCCCCGATTCAGGCGGTGCAGACATGTCTGTGGCTGAAGCTGTATCGCCACATTAACGTCAGGTTCTGGCGTTGCAGAAAAAGTGTAGGCTTCTGCAATTGATACACGGCTGGCCATGGTCAGGATCTGATCAAAATCCTCTTTGGCCGATTTTGGTTCCAGCGTGGTGATAAATCCATAAGGAACATAGCATTGATAGCGTTCCGCTTCATCCATAACGGCACCGCAGATAGTACATTCGGTAGCCTGCGCGTTTGCAGGAGCCCAGATGTTGCACACCGGACAGGCGGTCATTGTTCTGAGTTCACCCGGTTCGCAGGCATTTGAATAAAATGAGCGTGGATTTTTTCTGCTCTGTTTAAGCATTCCACTATAACCTGCCGTAAAGTAGCGTCGCTTGTCCTGAACCAGAATTTTTCCGGGGGCAAATTCCTGTATCGCAATATCCAGATCGCGATCCATACTGGCAAATTCGATTTCTTTTTCGCCTGTACTGACAGGCCTTGTCAGCAAAAGGCGTGATCGGGTCGGCATGCCATACATTGGGAATTTACCGTGTTCCGCCAGCGCTTCTGCCAGCCCTTTCGCCTCCATCGCACTGTCGTTCAGTACGACATTAATATCCTGAATCAGTTGTTCCGGCGTCAAAGGCTGAATAATTCTCTGGAACAAATGGTGGTCTTGCTGCGTGCAAGTCCGGGCAAATTCATCGCGCGCCAGGATGGTTGCTTCGATGGCCTGCTGGATTTTTGGCAGCCAGTCCGTTTGGTTTTCTTTCAGCCAGTGCACCGGGAAAAACTCACCGTGGTTATCAGGGGCGTGCGCGTAGTCGTCAACCGGCCATGGGTGAGATGCTTTTTCCGTTTGCTGCCTTAACCATTTGAATGCCGATACCAGCCAGATTTTTCGTACCAGTCTCTGGCAGATCATTTCCAGCTTTGTGGTCAGAAACGGTGGCGGAGGGAGATCGCCGGTAATTTTTTCCGGATGGCGGAAGTAAAACAGATCGTGGCTCTTGCTGCGACACGCGGTTAAGACGAATGAAAACGCCTGTCCACGTCGTCCGGCACGTCCGACACGCTGTTGATAATTAAAGCGCTGTGGTGGCATGTTGGCCTGAAAGACCGCGCGTAAATCACCGATATCCACGCCCACTTCCATCGTAGTGGTTACGGAAAGCACATCGACCACGCGAGCTGCCCGATCAAGGTCTCGATCGGGCACAAAATCTTTCATTCCTTCCGGTAAAATATCATCGTCGTCGGCAATCAGAATACCTTTAAACCGGCGCAGCCTTGCCGCCGGGTTTTCGGTCATTCCAGTCAGTTCCTCGGAGCGCATCCGGCGAATACCAGAAGAATGTGAGAGGCGTTTGCCGAGATAGTGTTGCATCTGGAGCGTTTTTGCCTCGCTGCATGGCGTTTCTGGTAAAGGAGAGTGGCAACGAGTACAGATTCCCGCGCCGGTGTGCATGTGTATACGCCCGCAACGGGAGCAGCGCCAGACGCGATCGGCAGGCTCCGCCAGTCGAAAGTGCATTTTGCCAATATCAATAATACCACCCTGATGGCCCGCCAGCTCCAGTCGCCGGAGAAAACTATCAATTAAAGATAAAGGCTCGCCTCCCAAACGCTGGCATATTGCCTGCGTAAAGCTGTACAGGCGGTTTCTGCGATTGACATCGCGCGCTGAACTCCAGCGTGTTTCCTTTGTTGTGTATTGTGAAGGGGTAACCCGGTATGCGTCCGCCAACACACGAAACATTGCGTCATAAATCGCGAGCTGTTCCCGTGAGTCGTTTCCGGTAATGGGAAGGCAAGGATAACCCCAGCCGGACTCTTCCAGCGCGAAGTAGGTTTTACTGAATACGCTTTCTCCCACCAGCCGTTTCAGATCGCGTGAAATCTCCTGTCGTGCCACCAGCAGGTTGTCTTCATAGGATGGAAGCGCCTTCCAGCACCACGCCCCTTGCGCGTTCTTTTCAAAGAGTTGTTGCCATGCAAAGGTCAGCGTGCCTTCTTCATGTTTTTCAGGATCGGGAACCGGCGCGATACCAGTACGATCGGAAGGGTGAATGCCTGCATCTACCTGCGCGCTTAACAGCAGGCCAAGCGGTTGGCCGGCATCCGGTGATTCAGGTTCGAGGATTTCACGCAGAGGTATGCTGTCCGCTTCAGGTTTTGATAATAACCCTCTGATTTTCTTTCGTTCATCAGCGAGTTGATCCAATTCATCCTCTTCCTCATCCGACCTTACGTTGAGGTTAATCAGTGTCTTGTTCCGGTTCTCTATCTCTGCCTGGCGTACTTTTAGTTGGTTATGGGACGGTTTATCAGCCGCAATGGACTGTAGCGAATGGACAACAATTTCTCGTCTGACGTCGTCATGATGACCCGATTCCAGATCGAGCGCCGCCCTGGCGGCATCCTGACGACTGTCCGAAAACGTTACCAGTTGCTCACGGTTACCCGATCGCTGTAGTTCCGCCATTAGC
Organism: Citrobacter sp. S46_ASV_140; assembly: GCF_018919545.1. Taxonomy (NCBI): domain Bacteria; kingdom Pseudomonadati; phylum Pseudomonadota; class Gammaproteobacteria; order Enterobacterales; family Enterobacteriaceae; genus Citrobacter; species Citrobacter sp. S46_ASV_140. The sequence continues at coordinate 7,557 of NZ_JAHLRC010000063.1, read as the reverse complement.
GAGCTGGCCAGTAGCTGTGTCGTTTTCGAAAAACCGACGCGAAAACTACGGATTGGAGAGAGCTTACCTTTGCCGTATTTGTAGGATGTACCACATGCCGGACACTCAAAAGGTAGTGCCGTTCCCGGCGACTGGCTGGATGACTGGCCTCTTTCCGGGGTGGCAAATTCACCGGGTTTGACATAATAGAACCAACCTGCAATATGGTTTTCTGGTAGTGGTTCTAAGAGCGATACAGGGTGTTGAATGGTGGCGGTAAATGGATCGTAACTGGCTTTACCCCATGTACCGAAAGCATCGTCGCCATTTAACGTTTCGTTGCCTTTCGGCCAGAAACGTTCGACGACGGGCATAAATAGCGCGTATTCTTCAGCAGATCGGCGTTCTATCATGACTGATTTTGCGTGTTCCGGTAGCTGTTCCGTATCCGGGTCGTTGGGTAAAAGTTCAATTCGACTTTCTGAACCAGAAAAGACTGAAGGTTTACCACCCAAAAAGAGATTACCGCAACATTCACAATAGAGTAATTCGACACGCCGCGATGTTTTATCTTTGCCGTAACGTAAGCCGGACTCTACGGTAAGATCGCCAAAATAGCGGTGATTGATTTCTTGTGCAGATGCAGCGCAGGGGGCGGGTAATGGTGCGGCATATAACCCTTCCAGGGCGCGCAAAAAAGCATGCGCGCGAAAACGCGGCGCACCGATATCATCAGGAAAGGCATGTGAAAACCATTGCGGCCAGTCGCCCTCTGTCGAGCGTAACCAGATTAATGCCCGGAGCGCTTTTTCACTATGGGGTTGGGCGCTAAACAGGCGTGAACTGAGCATTTCGATTGACGTGGCTCTCGGTGAATGATCGTCCGTATAGCAGCCACTTTCAAGCAGGTTGGCTGCCTGTAAGACGACACGTTGCGCCAGTTGCTCTGTAGAGGCTTCACTGGCTGTCATTCCCATGCTGCGGGCGACATTCTGCCAGTGTTGTAATGATGTAAGTGGTGCTTGCTGTAACTGAAGCACTGCGTGATAAAACGCCTCCAGATCCCCCTGGAAAAAAGACATATGGCCCGGAGGAAGGGGGTCACCTTTGATAATACATTCTCTCCAGTCGCTGGAGGAGGCACCTGAAGGTAATCCCCGCTGACCGAACATCCCCCATAAATATTCGACGCTTTGATCACCTTCAGGCCCTTCAACAGGTAAAGAGGCGCTGGAGGCCAGAATACGCAATTTGTGTCGGTGTTTTTCCTGATCCAGCCCCAGCCGGTTGATCAAATGCTTAAGCAAGTAGCTGACTTCGGTACCGGCGGTTCCTCGCTGTAGATGAAGTTCGTCAAGGATAAGATAAAAATAGGCATCAGGGTCGCGCTCAATCCACTGTCGGGTTTGTTCAAAAATAGGATCGTCCACCTCACGAACCAGCATCGTTGAAAGCATGCTGGTGTTGGTGATCAGAATATCGGGCGGTGTCTTTTGCATTTCCCAGCGGCTGAGAACCTCTCCGCCTGCGGTTCTGGGGAAATTAAACGATAATTCTTTATCCTTACTCTGCTGCGCTTGTCGTACAGCCTCCTGATGGGTCTCTTCTGTTAATTGCATATACTCACGTAGCTCAGTGATTTTTTTAGCCGCGCGCTTTTTCTCATTTTTTTCTTCACTGAGTCGGGGATGTTTAAGCCAGCCAGTTACTTTAGTTGCACTAGTATAACGGCCAAAGAAGATCCGGTTGCCGCCGAAATGCGTATCCATGACATTATGAGCTTCGCTGGAATCCAGCGCGCGTCGCATACGTACCAGTTGATCTTCTACCAGGGCATTCATCGGGTAGAGGATCAGCGCGCGTACCGCTTTCGGACGTGCGACGGCCTCATGGTCGCGCATAAAAGTGGGCTGTTTATCCGCTACCTTATGCCACCACGGTTGCCAGTGCTTCAGCGCCGGACTTTGCGGCCAGCCAGTGGCTTCTTTTGCGATCTGCGCCAAAACCGGCAGTAAAAATGATTCGGTTTTACCGGAACCGGTTCCGGAGGTGACGATGCCCGGCGTCCCTGGCTGTACCCCTCTTTTCAGCATGTCCAGTTGATGGGTATAAAGGTTAAAACGCCCCTTAGTTGGGTCCGTTTTATTGCGGGGCAGAAGTCCACCTAAACAGAGGTCGATGAATGCAGCCCTTTGTTGGGCATTAAACCCTGGCAACCATGTCTGACCCTGAACATCATTTCGTAATTCGCTGATAGTTAAGCCATAGTGCTGATATCGGGGCATCGGTTCAAGAAATAGATCGGCGCATAATGTCCCTTGCTGTTCCAGTAACGCGCGCCGTTCAGACTGTATGTTTAATGAATCAATACGGAAAGCCGTTTCAAGGTACGAAATATAAAAATCTCTTATTGATTCAAATGTTTCCAGTGGGTTATTCATTATTATTCCTCTGCTTATAACTGGAAAAGGTGCTCAAGTACGCTTGCCGATTCGCCGGTAGTCATTTCCTGAACATATGGCCCTAATTCTGGGGCAAGAGCGTCAATCGTGGTCGCAATATCTTGTGTTGTACTACGGCCGAGACCGTAAGCCAGACGGGCAACGGCTTGCGCTTGTTCATCAGGAAGTAAAGAGAGTAGCGCTGCTTTTAGCGCTTCCCATGGAGCACAAGCCTGGTGCTCTGGCTGGTGGTTGTCCACATACATTGTCTGCCATAGTTCTGGAGTAGTACGAGAAGGCGTGATGTCAGTATTTTGCTCAAATGGCCGTTCATCCGACCATATATTCTCTGCCAGAAACAGGGGTAACTGGTGAGCAAGAGGAGCCTGCAATGGAAACGTGCTTTTCCCGGTGGTGAATGTGAGTAAAAAAAGTATCGGGTGCCGGATGGGCAAATGTCGTAGAGCCTGCCGCCGATCCGTCCAACTGCATGCGGCAGAATGGGGAGTTCTGAACAAACACTCGTGGAGTTCAGGGAGTAGAGTTTCTGGCGGAGTGCGGTTAAAACCACGCAATTCAACAATGCTCGCCAGCCCTGCCTCTTGTTGCTGGGTCAAAAAATCGCCCAGCGTCATGGTATGAGTATCGCCAGATAAGCGGATCAGCGTGGGGGAGTTCATTAAATCACTGAAGCTAAAATGATCGCTATGTACCGACACTTCCCCCCAAACATTACCGGCTAAAAGGTTCGCTAATGAGGCGATAGCCTGTTTTGTCTGTTTTCCCATCAATCCGACCGCGGGTGTAATACTCGCAGTGGCAATCAGGCTGGATAATAAAGATTCACTTAGTCCCGTCGCCAGTGCCTGTTTTTCGATAGCCGATGATAGTTGATATTTGCGAGTCAGAGCGTTCGTATCTTCTAATGGGAAATTAGAATTTGCTGATTCGGCTACAGATTCTGGTGTTATTCGTTGTTGGGCAGGTTGCTCTTGCGCTGTTTCATTTTTGATTATCGCCCGCAGTAACGCTGTCTGGGCCAGCGTTTCCACTCCCGCTTGAGATGCGGCTTCGAAGGTCTTTTTAATCCGTTGTTCCAGTTCATTTTCTTGCTGACGTAGCGCTTTGTTAATGCGATCAGTTTCTTTTTTCAGCTTTTTCTTCTGATCGGCTATTTCATTTTCAAGCTGTATTTTCTTTTCAGATAATACTGTTATTGATTGTTTAATCTGGTGCTGTTCGTCTTCGTAACGAGCCAGTATTTCCTGCTTCTCAATATTAATTTGCGTCTCAACCTCAGGTAAAGCCAGTAGCTGTTGAGTCGTATCATTAAGAAAGGATCTCGTATCTGCTATCTGTTCCAGATGAGATACTGCACGAAGATAGGATGCCTCGTTATCAGACTCATGTTCAGCGATAAAATGAGTTAAATTTTGTAGCTGCCCTTTACTGAATTGAGGAAAATATTTTGCTGAATCAGTTCGTTTAAGCAGGCGTTTTATCCACGTGCTGGCTTCAGCGCAATCATATTTTTCACTCACCTGAGGGAGTTCAGTGATTACCGTGAGGACATGAGAACCAAGTAGTGTCTGAGGAACCTGACGATAACTCTCCAGCGGCATATCAAAGTCATATTTTTTAGGATCAGGCAAGTCACCCGGTAATCTCAGGGATACGTCATCACTTAGCTGAAAAATGACCGGCGTATCGTTTTGCGGCTGGTAGTTGGTGAGTAACCACTCCCTGACAGCGTCAGGCTCATCGGAGGCATGAGGCAGCGCGACGACAGGATAAACGCGCGACAGGTAGTCAGTAATGACATACTGCGCGGGTTTATCAGACGGCTGATATCGGGCTTTCCATATTGCCATTTCATCCCGAGTAAATTTTTTGCTGAAATTACTCTCAAAACCGATGGCTTCACCACCATGAGGGAAAAGATCTTTTACGAGTACCTCTGGGAGGTCTCGTAAGTTGCCATCAATTAACAGACTAACCGGCGTAACAAAAAAAGCGCCGGACGCGGTTAACGCTAACACTTTTCCAATGAATATAACTTCGTCCATCGCACCGTCGATTTCTTTGGACACAACGGGAGGAGCTTGTATTACACTGGTACCATCCATTGTTTTAAGGTCGTTACTGGCTTCAAATTGATCGATAAGTTCACCCAATTTCCGCGCCAGCGGTAAAGAATGTTCTGATAGCTTTGTCCGCCATCGATTATCGGCTGTATACGTTCCCTTGAGTGCGTCAACCAATCCCCCAACAAACAGTGGAATAGTACGCTCCGGTATAGGAATTTCTTTACCCTGGATAATTAAAGCACATTGTTCAATGTCTTCATCAGTGACATTAATTGTCAGGGAGTCAGAAACACCATGTTGGGATAAATCAATTTGTTCGCCGTTCAGGAATTTCGTTATAATTTCAGGACAGTCAGAAGAAATATAGAATCCAAGAATTGTGCGCCATAGCGGTTTACAGAGCTCAATATCTTCCGTGTTGCTTTCTGCTTCTAACAGATCCCTAAGAACGGTTTGTGGATCATTTTGTTCAGAAAACGTCAAATTTTCACGAAGCCAATCAGACACAACAGGTTTGGCCTTAGGTGGTAATGTACGGAGAAAATGTAGCCTTTTTTCTGGTCCTTTCGGTAAATTATCCGCTTTAGCGCCATTTCTGGTGAGCCTTTGTTTGCACTCTTGCAAGCATCTGCTCAATTCATGAGATTCTGTACCGAAGTAGTACATTTGGCCCAGCCGATCGCTGATAATACTTTTCTTTTTAGCCATCTTAAACGTTCTCCTTACTACCTGATTCTGTAAAATTATTGTAAGGTTCTTCGCAGCTTGCGTGTTGTCAGTGCTCTGCTCCGTCGTGCCAACGCTCGTTGACAGGAGGGGAAGGTCATTACATTGTTCCAGAGTGGAACTTTCCCCCCTGCAAATAAGTAACCACCATTATCTGTTATCGACAAGCATCCATGAGCAACGTGGATCCACCACTGTAAAACGGCGGGCGGTAACGCAATGATTTTCGTTGACCAGCACCAGTCGCTATCGCCTTTTCGCATACCAAGCGCTTCTCCTGAACATATCAGCTGAGCCATTAAGGCCCAGGAGAAGCTATCGGTTTGCCAGTATCCGGCGTTCTGCCGAATAAAATAACGATAACGCTGTTTTTCCTGACACCGTATCAATAGGTTATTAGCCGTTTGAGTAAGCCGCTGTTCTTCTGACCATTGATATTTTTCAGCTTGCCAAAGCGATACGTGAAGATCCGGGGGTAAAGCTGGGATAAACTGCATTTGAGACAGCGGCAGCAATACTCCACTCAAAGCATTTACGGGGAAATCGTCGTGATTAACTAAACGTAACCCAAACTGCTCAATGAAAGCATGGACACGCTCTCTGGCTGATAGATGCAATTCAATACAACCCATTGAACAGCCGTTACCCTCAACTAACCGACGCCCTATGCGTTCACCGTCATTAAGTGCTTCTTGTAGAAAATTACGTTCACTTCTTGTAAACATCCCCAGAATTCGGGCAACAATTCCCTGTTCAGTGACATCAACAGAAATGGTTCTTTCAGCCAATGAGACTAACGAATATGGCGCATGACGTCGTTGTACTACACAAAGCCAGCCAGCGGCAAAGAGCATGCGGCGCAATTGCCATTCGGGTATCCTCGTTACCTGTGATACGGGTTCAATATGCTGTTTTAGTTCACCAAAAGGCAATGTGCTACGACGTTGAAAACGCAAGGCCAGCGCCTCAGCGATCCAGTCAAATGCAGCGGGTATATTATGTAATTCAGTATATTGACATGTTACAGGAAGGCAATTTTCATCCTGCCATAACATCTGAGTACCACTCAATGGCGTTATTTCTTCGCGTTTCAGTGGGGGGACCACTGCCGTATCCCCTAACGCCATTAATACTCCCGATAGTCCATCAGTAAGCCAATCATGTGGCTCTGTAATTTTACAATAAGTGGCGTAAGGTGCATGATCTAACACGTGTACATCAAAATTTACTGGGATATCTGAATGCGCTAACGTAAGTTCATAGCGACAAAATGCCTGACCAGATATTTCCATCAACTCCCCTGGTGGAATGAATAATCCTTCAGCCCCCTGAGATAGCGAGCCATGAGTTAGTTCTTCTCCATCTTTATTGCTAATGACATAGCATCCTCTTAGTACATCAGGCATATGAATAATGGGTGTGCTGGCAGGATTAAGCAGTATAGCCTGTCCAAACCGCGCAGCGCCCGACATACGAGGTCGGGCAGGCAGCCATCCCTGTATAATAAAACGACGGGCATCTTCTGGTATCAAATGGGCTATCTTATCCAGCGTTTGCCTGCCAACTTTATCGGAGGAAACTATCGACCATTTGGTAGATTTAATATCCCAACGTTGTGTTCTTTCGCCAGCCTTCTTCAAGGCTGTGAAAATACTGTCTGCATATTTATGGTGAAGTATTAAATAGAGTGGAGAATTATCATAATATTCTCCTTCTGAACTAATATGGCAAAAATCATCACGAAAAAGCGGCAAACACCCAGACCGCAGTGCTGCCCCCACTCGTGATTTATAGAGATTACCCTTCCGTTTTTTTAATAGTAAATTAAGGACATTTAGTGTGGTTCCTATATCTCGTTCGTAATATATATTATTATAGTTCTCTATTTCATTGGGCAATGAGTAATAACGCTGAATTTCTGAGGCAGTAGCAGCTGCGTCATCCATAAGAAGATAAATCTCTGGATAACCTGAATCGTTAAACTCCAGGTGAATACAATACTTACCATTTTCTTTGAGCTGTTCCCTCTCTGTATGTACAGTGATATCACGAACAGCGCCCCAAAAAGGAGAGTCATAAGCCTGCTGCATGGCAGCCTTTGAAAGTAATGTTCTGAACTCAATAAACTCCTGGTTAAAAACCTCGCCAAAATAAGATATATATTGATGTACTAGCTTATTAACTGACTCAAAAGTTGAATGGCTATCTAATTCATTATTGACAAGTATATCCCGTAAAAAAACCTCATCCTTATAGCAGGGAAAAGCAATTCTCTTGGAATATCCGATCAATCTTTCATGTTTTGATGGTTCTGGGAGGACTAA
>NZ_JAHLRC010000062.1:0-23947 GCF_018919545.1 Citrobacter sp. S46_ASV_140 | reverse complement strand
TGTGGTGCATGTTGCACCGCGCCTTCAATTTCCAGTCCCATCCCCGGCATGCCTGATGGCAAGCCCGCTAATACACCATGCGTTCAGCTGGATGAATCCCTGCGCTGTAAAATTTTTGCTTCGCCTCTGCGGCCAAAAGTGTGCGCCGGTTTACAGCCCAGTGCGGAAATGTGCGGACAGACGACGCACCAGGCCATGGTCTATCTCATCGAGCTCGAGGCGCTGACCGCACCTTAAACGTCTTTGATGCGCGTCAGGCACGCGACGCTGGCGACGATCATCACCAGCGCAAACCAGAATACCGCGTGATAGTTCCAGATTTCAGCGGCAATACCCGCCAACGATCCGGCAATAATCCAGCCCACGCGAATGGTATTTGTATAGAGAGTCGTGGCTGAACCCGCTTGTCCCGGCATCAGATCCTGGAAATAGAGCATGCCAATCCCGCCGAGGATGCCGATATAAATCGCGTTCAGCAGCTGTAAGCCAAGTAATATCGCCGGAGAGTGGGCTAACAGCATGCCGGCATAAAAGAAAAATCCGGCGACAACGGCGATTCTCATTAACAGGCGTTTGCCCAGACGCTTCGCGAAGTATCCGGCAATCAACATGGTTGGGATTTCCAGCCCCGCGGCAGTTCCCATCATGATGCCCGCCAGCTTTTCCGGCAGATGCAGCTCGTTGATAATAAACAACGGCATATTAATGATATAGAGACTGTTGGTCCCCCACATTAATGTGCAGATAACAAACAGTAGCAGCGTGTCGCGTCGATTGCGGCGCGGGGCTTCTACCGCGCCTGTCGCGAGAGGCACGTTTTTACTCATCGAGGGTAAGAACAGCCAGACCATTACGCCGCAGACAACAAACGCCACCGCCGCGCTGAGGTACATCACCGTAAAGCTAAACCCCATGGCGAGCGCGTAGGCCAGCGGCGGGCCAATCACCCAGGCCAGCGAAACCTGCGCACGTAATATTGAACTGAACATGACGGCTTCCCGACCCGTACGGTCGGCGTGCTCGCGGGCGAGAGCAAACATTTGCGGGTTGGCGGTCGAACCGAAGCTGCTGAGGAATACCCCGACAAACAGCAGAATAAAATAGTTACGGTTCCAGGCGAACAGCACGCAGGCCAACATCCCCAGCACGCAGCAAAACACAATCAGGTTTTTGCGATCGCCTTTTTTATCTGAACGTCCAGCCAGAAACTGACTCACCAAAATGCCGATCACGGCGCTACCGGTAAAAAAGAACCCGACCATGCCGGGACGGGCATGGACTTCATCCGTCAGAAAAAGGCTGAGCGTTGGCGTCTGCAACGCACCGGCGATACCCGTCAGAAATGCGACAAGCAGGAACGCCGAAGACGTTAAATCAAACGCCTTGGGTGTGGCGGCTACGGGGGTGTTGTGCATGTTTTGATATCAATAATGTGAAGAGACGCGGAGTTTACGCTGCTTGTCAGAAAATAAACAGGGAGCCAAATCAAAATCGGCATCAAAAATCAAAATAGCATTTCAGTCAGAGAAAGCAGTTTGCTGACGCTGCTGAATCTGACAGGCTGACGCCGTTTTTGCGTCAGCAATTTTTTCTCCTCCGCGGAAAAAATGTGCGTTATCTCTAAATTCAGCAAGTAATTTGTCAACTTTACTTGTGTGCTGAAGAAAAAAGAGCAAGACTTCTTGAAACGTTTCAGCGTCATCTCGCCATAACTGATGGAGTCAGGTGACGCCTTTTTTCTCATGTTAGCTGAATCGTTTCAAATCAGCGGGAGAGGAGAACCATGTTCCAGTTATCTGTTCAGGATATTCACCCGGGCGAACAGGCCGGGAATAAAGAAGAGGCTATTCGCCAGGTTGCCGCTGCCTTAGTGCTGGCAGGTAACGTAGCGGAAGGCTACGTCGATGGCATGCTGGCGCGTGAACAACAGACGTCCACGTTCCTCGGCAACGGTATTGCTATTCCTCACGGTACGACGGACACGCGCGATCGGGTGCTGAAAACCGGCGTGCAGGTGTTTCAGTTTCCGCAGGGTGTGATCTGGGGTGAAGGGCAGGTTGCTTATGTGGCAATCGGCATCGCCGCCAGCTCTGATGAGCACCTCGGTTTACTGCGTCAGCTGACGCACGTGCTGAGCGATGACTCCGTCGCTGAACAGCTGAAATCTGCGACCACGGCGGAAGAGTTGCGCGCGTTGCTGATGGGGGAAAAGCAAAGCGAACAGCTGAAGCTTGATAACGAAACGCTGTCGCTGGACGTCGTTGCCAACTCGCTGGTCACGCTGCAGGCGCTCAACGCCGCACGGCTGAAAGAGGTCGGCGCGGTTGACGCCACCTTTGTGGCCAGAGCCATTAATGAGCAACCGATGAATCTCGGTCAGGGGATCTGGCTGAATGACTGTGCTGAAGGCAATGTGCGCAGCGCCGTTGCGGTCAGCCGCGCAGCAACAGCGTTCGATGTACAAGGTGAAGCGGCAGCCCTGCTGGTGACCGTCGCCATGAATGACGAACAACCGGTTGCGGTGCTGAAGCGCCTTGGCGATCTGCTGCTGAATAATAAAGCTGACCGTTTGTTGAAAGCCGATGCGGCAACGGTGCTGGCGCTGCTGACCAGCGATGATGCCTTAACTGATGATGTACTGAGCGCCGAATTTATAGTGCGCAATGAGCATGGTTTACACGCCCGCCCGGGCACCATGCTGGTGAATACGATTAAACAATTTAACAGTGAAATTACCGTGACAAATCTTGATGGAACCGGCAAGCCGGCGAATGGACGCAGTCTGATGAAAGTTGTGGCATTAGGCGTGAAGAAAGGACATCACCTGCGCTTTACCGCCCAGGGTGAAGATGCTGAACAGGCGCTGAAAGCGATTGGCGAAGCCATCGCGGCGGGTCTTGGGGAGGGCGCGTAATGAGCAGACGTGTTGCTACTATCACCCTTAACCCAGCCTACGATCTGGTGGGTTTCTGCCCGGAAATTGAACGCGGTGAAGTGAACCTGGTTAAAACGACCGGTCTGCATGCGGCAGGGAAAGGGATTAACGTCGCTAAGGTTCTGAAAGATTTAGGTATCGATGTAACGGTGGGCGGTTTCCTCGGTAAAGACAACCAGGATGGTTTTCAGCAGTTGTTCAGCGAGCTGGGTATCGCCAACCGTTTTCAGGTTGTACAGGGGCGTACGCGTATCAACGTCAAGCTGACCGAAAAAGACGGCGAAGTGTCTGATTTCAATTTCTCCGGCTTTGAAGTCACCCCGGCTGACTGGGAACGCTTTGTGAATGACTCGCTGAGCTGGCTGGGCCAGTTCGACATGGTGTGCGTCAGCGGCAGTTTGCCGACCGGCGTTAGCCCGGAAGCATTCACCGACTGGATGACGCGCCTGCGCAGTCAGTGTCCTTGCATTATCTTTGATAGTAGTCGTGAAGCATTAGTGGCCGGTCTGAAAGCGGCACCGTGGCTGGTGAAACCAAACCGTCGTGAACTGGAAATCTGGGCAGGCCGTAAGCTGCCAGAAATGAAAGATGTGATTGAAGCTGCACATGCGTTGCGCGAGCAGGGTATTGCTCACGTGGTGATTTCACTTGGCGCGGAAGGTGCGCTGTGGGTTAACGCTTCGGGTGAGTGGATTGCTAAACCGCCGTCAGTCGAGGTGGTAAGCACCGTAGGCGCGGGTGATTCAATGGTTGGCGGCCTGATTTACGGCCTGCTGATGCGTGAATCCAGTGAACACACCCTGCGTCTGGCAACCGCTGTTGCCGCCCTGGCGGTAAGCCAAAGCAATGTGGGCATTACCGATCGTCCTCAGTTGGCCGCAATGATGGCGCGTGTCGACTTAAAACCGTTTAACTGACAGCAGGAGAGGCATAATGAAAACGCTGCTGATTATTGACGCTAATCTCGGCCAGGCTCGCGCTTATATGGCGAAAACCCTGCTTGGAGCGGCGGCGCAGAAAGCACATCTGGAAATTATTGATAATCCTAATGATGCCGAACTGGCAATTGTTCTGGGCGACACGCTGCCTGCCGACAGTTCGCTGAACGGCAAAAAAGTCTGGCTGGGCGATATTGGTCGTGCGGTTGCGCATCCTGAACTTTTCCTCAGTGAAGCGAAAGGCCACGCAAAACCTTATAGCGCTCCGGTTGCGACAGCGTCCGTGGCCAGTAGTGGTCCAAAACGCGTGGTGGCGGTGACGGCTTGTCCAACTGGTGTCGCCCATACGTTTATGGCCGCTGAAGCTATTGAAACGGAAGCGAAAAAACGTGGCTGGTGGGTGAAGGTTGAAACCCGTGGTTCTGTTGGCGCAGGCAATGCCATTACGCCGGAAGAGGTGGCTCAGGCGGATCTGGTGATTGTGGCGGCTGACATTGAAGTTGATCTGGCGAAGTTTGCCGGAAAACCAATGTACCGTACTTCTACTGGCCTTGCGCTGAAGAAAACGAAGCAGGAGCTGGATAAAGCGCTGGAAGAAGCAACGCCGTACCAGCCTGCCGGCAAAGCGCAGTCTGCAACCACTGAAGGTAAGAAAGAGAGCGCTGGCGCGTATCGTCACCTGCTGACGGGCGTATCCTACATGCTGCCGATGGTGGTTGCTGGCGGTCTGTGTATTGCACTCTCATTCGCTTTTGGTATCGAAGCATTCAAGGAGCAGGGTACGCTGGCGGCGGCGCTGATGCAGATTGGCGGTGGTTCAGCTTTCGCGCTGATGGTGCCGGTTCTGGCGGGCTACATCGCGTTTTCCATCGCTGACCGTCCGGGTCTGACGCCTGGTCTTATCGGCGGTATGCTGGCGGTGAGCACCGGTTCCGGCTTTATTGGCGGGATTATTGCCGGTTTCCTTGCCGGTTATGTGGCGAAGCTCATCAGCACGAAGCTGAAACTCCCGCAGAGTATGGAAGCGCTAAAACCGATCCTGATCATTCCGCTGCTCTCAAGCCTGGTGGTTGGTCTGGCCATGATCTACCTGATCGGTAAACCAGTGGCGGGCATTCTGGAAGGTCTGACCCACTGGCTGCAAACCATGGGAACCGCGAACGCGGTGCTGCTTGGAGCGATTCTTGGCGGCATGATGTGTACCGATATGGGCGGTCCGGTTAACAAAGCGGCGTATGCTTTCGGTGTGGGCCTGCTTAGTACGCAAACCTATGCGCCGATGGCGGCGATTATGGCGGCGGGTATGGTGCCTCCGCTGGCCCTGGGGCTGGCAACGCTGGTGGCGCGTCGTAAGTTCGACAAAGCGCAGCAGGAAGGCGGTAAAGCTGCGCTGGTACTGGGCCTGTGCTTTATTACCGAAGGGGCTATCCCATTCGCTGCCCGTGACCCGATGCGCGTTTTGCCTTGCTGTATCGTTGGCGGCGCGATTACCGGGGCTATCTCGATGGCGGTGGGGGCTAAGCTGATGGCGCCGCACGGCGGTCTGTTCGTGCTGTTAATCCCTGGCGCAATCACTCCGGTGGTTGGATACCTGCTGGCCATTATTGCCGGTACGCTGGTAGCCGGTCTCTCCTACGCGGTGCTGAAACGCCCGGAAGCAGAGGTTGTGGCAAAGGCGGCCTGATTTAACGCTGACATCCGGGGCAGAGATTTCTCTGCCCCTTTTTTTATCCATAAGATCTGCCTGGTAGTGTTAAACCGGTTCAGGCAATCATTGGCGCGATGATAAAACCAAAGGCAACGCCAGCAATGATCCCGCCAAGCCCTGGCAACATAAACGGATGGTTTAAGACATACTTACCCACGCGCGTTGTCCCGGTGGTGTCGAACTCCATTGCCGCCAGCGAAGTCGGATAAGTTGGCAGAACAAACACGCCGGTCACTGCGACATAGGAAGCCAGAATGGCCCATGTGGGTACGCCGAGCGCGACGGCAAGAGGGATAATCAGCGGCGTGGTGGCTCCCTGCGAATAGAGAAGCGCGCAGGTACCAAACAGCACCAACGCCAACAGCATCGGATAAGCCCGTAGAATATCGCCCGCGATATCCTTTATCCCCGTTAAGTGGGCATCAATGAAGGTTGTGCCCAGCGTAACAATCCCCAGAATCACTGCCAACGAACTCATACCCGCGCGAAATGTGGATGTCAGGACAATCGCGTCTGTTGATGTTTTGCATAGCACCACCATCAGACACGCGGCAGCTAGCATGCAGATAATGATAATATCCCGGGTATTCATGGGGTTACCTGCATCGAATCCAGGGCGCAATTGAGGGCATGCGGCAAGAATAACGATGACCACCGTTGCCAGCATAAACAGGGCGACTGACAGTCTGGCACCTGGCGTTGTGCTGTTTTGCCCTGCATATTTACGCACCAGTCCTTTTTGCAGGCGTTCCAGATAGACTTCATCATCCTGTAGCTCACATCCCTGACGTGAGGCGATAAAAGCGGCGACCATCGCGGCGACAAATGAGGCAGGCAGACATACCGCCATGACCTGAATAAAGCTGATACCGTTGCCTTCCATAATAGTCAGCATAGCGGCCATTGCGGCACTGATCGGCGAACCGGATATCGCCACCTGAGAAGCGACTACGGAGCCTGCGAGCGTACGAGAAGGGCGAATACCTGACTCTTTGGCAACTTCGGCAATCACCGGCAGAGTAGAAAAGACGATGAACCCTGTTCCCGCCATAATCGTCATCGACCAGGTGATAATCGGCGCAATAATATTGATATATTTAGGGTTACGGCGCATAAAATTACCGGCAATGCGAACCAGATAATCCATGCCTCCGGCGGCCTGTAGCGCCGATGCCGCCACCACCACCGTCATAATAATAAGAATAACGTCAACGGGGGGTGAACCAATTTGCAGCCCAAATCCCAGCGTTAAAATAGCCAGCCCCAGCCCGCCACATAAACCAATACCAATTCCGCCAAGGCGGATACCGAAAAATATTGCGCCCAACACTACGATAATTTCTAGCCAAATCATAATGGCCTCCGCCAGAGAGTAATTTGTAATTAAAATGGATTTTTATTTAATGCAACAATTAAACAGGTATGGACATTCATTGTGCCAAAAGGTGATTTTTACCAACGCGTTTCTCGTACCATTTAATACCGGCACGAACCAACGAACCGGTTGAATCAATATATTTTTCAGGTGACTTTTTGACTGCTTCAGCAAGAATGACAGGAACTTCAGTACATCCGAGCACGATGACTTGTGCCCCGCGTGAGAAGAGTGCTTCAGCCTGTTCATTCATCAGCGTTTGTGCCCGCTTAGCATCACCAGCTTTTAAGCAATAGATGCTTTCCATCACTTTTTCCTGACTGGATGAGTCAGGGCTGATGCAGGTTAACCCAAGAGATTCTATGCCTTTTTGATAGAGGCCCATGTATAAAGTGGCGTTGGTGGCGAGTAATCCGATTTGCGATTTCCCGCAGTTTTTAACCTCATTGATGGTCGTTTCAACGATACTGAGCAGCTCTGTATGGCAGCACGCTTTTAATTCATTAAACCAAAAGTGGGCGGTGTTACAGGGGATCACAATACACTCGGCGCCAGCATCTTCGAGTTTATGCATATAATCGCGCATTGCCGGAAGTGGGGAATGACCATGATGCATTAACGCGTCGGTTCTGTCAGGAATGTCAGGAATAGATGAAATAATTAAGGGGATATGTTCCTGGTCACGTTGCGCAGCGGTAAAAGTGACGAATTTATTAAACAGATCGACCGTTGCAGCAGGTCCCATACCACCAAGCACGCCAATTAAACCTTTCACGATATATACCTCAATTCACCGATGATTAATATTCAGAGCCGGGTTGTGTCTGCTGATAATGTTTAACAGCAGTGAGAGGTGAGGAGAAATGCAATAATGTATGGTTCAATGCAAAAACCGCATGACTGTGGTTTATTGTGTAACCTCAGCAGGCCGGTATTCGGCCAGAGGCTCCGCGTTACGCAGCGGACAAGCGGTCGTAACCGATAGGGAGAGAAGTATGTTAATGTTAAAAATGAAGCCTTGATGCAAAAAACGAATCACGGGGCGCTAATGATGAATGTCATCTCCGGAACTATTCAGGCATGATGCTTTAAGGCTAATAGGCATATTTAAATATCCGCGTGATAAGCATGAAAAATATTGAGACAAAATGGTTATATGACTTTCTGACGTTGGAGGCATGCCGTCATTTTTCCCAAGCGGCTGAGGAGCGTAACATATCCCAACCGGCATTTAGTCGGCGGATCAAGGCGCTCGAATCAGCCGTGGGTGTGCTGCTTTTTGATCGCACAACGAGCCCACTGCAACTCACGGAGGAGGGCAAGCTATTTCATTCGCAAACCCGTAGTTTGTTGCAACAGCTGGAATGTAATCTGGATGAGCTAAGCGGCCACAATTTACTGGGTGTACCCAATATCAAAATAGCGGCGGCACATTCTCTGTCGCTGACGATGTTGCCCAGACTGGTGCACTCAATGGCGGCCTGGGGGGAGGAGTTTGTCTATCACGTTGAAGCTATTGATGTTGTTCAGGCGGTGAATACTCTGCGCGAGGGGAAAAGCGATTTTATTATCTCCTTTCGGGATGAAGACTTAATGCAGTCTCCTTTCTGCGGCTTGAAGGTTTTTGAGTCTGAACTGTACCCCGTGTGTGCTGCTGATGCGCAGGGTAAGGCGTTGTTTGATATCTATCAGTCGCAGGCGCCGATTCTGAACTATACCAGCACATCCTACATGGGAAGATTGGTAAACCGTCATCTGGCGGAAGTAGGCGGCATTTCAGCCCGTACGCTGTTTATGTCTTCGATGAGTGAGTTATTAAAAAATATGGCATTGGATGGGCATGGTATCGCCTGGCTGCCGGCGTGGACAATCGTAAACGAACTGCGCGAAAAGCGGCTGGTTTGTCTGCAGACGCCGGAACTGATGGTGCCTATTCAGGCTTATATTTACCGAATGGATACCCGGTTGAATAAAACGGCTGAGCACTTCTGGCGGATTTTGTACAACCATATGCCAGAGGACCTTGTTTCGCTCAGTTGATACGAACCGGATCCCCTGGCGCATCTGAAAAATCTCCGGTTATGCCGGAGTTAAACTCTTTAGACTGCTTGAATTGTGTACTACCTCTCATTTTCTCTTTCCCTTACAGACTGTATCTATAAAAAATTGTGATTCTGTTCATATCTATTGAGTTTAGATCTTGAATATGGATTTACTTTGTCAAAAACACGCTTACTATGAACATATGTTTGATAGTGAACATGTGCTCTAATAACCTGATGTGTGGCGTTGGTTATTTTTAACGAACTCATTTGTGGCAAGTTAATTGCCAGGGGACGTGCTATGCGTGAAAAGGAATACATAGTAACTATTGGCTCGGCCAATATGGATGTTGCTGGGTATTCGCATGCTTCTCTAAATTATGCGGATTCGAATCCAGGAAAGATAAAATTCACCCCCGGCGGAGTTGGACGTAACATTGCACATAATCTCGCGCTGCTGGGGAAAAATTCATGGTTACTGACGGCGGTTGGTAATGATTTTTATGGACAATCGTTATTGGCGCAAACCAATCAATCCGGAGTTCATGTTGATAAGTGTCTTATCGTTCCCGGAGAGAATACGTCCAGTTATTTATCATTGCTTGATAACACCGGTGAAATGTTGGTTGCCATTAATGATATGAGCATTACCGAACATATTTCAGCAGATTTTTTATCACAGCATCATGATTTTATTCGGCAGGCGAAAGTCATCGTCGCCGATTGCAATATCAGCGAAGATGCCCTGGCATGGGTGCTGGAAAATGCCGGAGAGGTTCCGGTGTTTGTTGACCCGGTATCGGCATGGAAATGCGTCAAAATTCGCGAGCGGCTTGGACAAATTCACACTCTTAAACCCAACCGGCTTGAAGCCGAAACGCTAAGCGGTATTGCGCTTTCCGGGCGTGATG
Organism: Citrobacter sp. S46_ASV_140; assembly: GCF_018919545.1. Classification (NCBI taxonomy): domain Bacteria; kingdom Pseudomonadati; phylum Pseudomonadota; class Gammaproteobacteria; order Enterobacterales; family Enterobacteriaceae; genus Citrobacter; species Citrobacter sp. S46_ASV_140. Next base: position 14,038 of record NZ_JAHLRC010000062.1, on the reverse strand, counting down.
ACGTGGGTCAAGTCGCCGCCTGGTTTCATGATCGCGGCTTAAATAGGCTGGTGCTCAGCATGGGCGGCGACGGTGTTTATTACAGTGATATTGCGGGGAGTCGTGGTTGGTCGCTGCCGATTAAAACTCACGTCATTAATGTTACCGGGGCTGGCGATGCGATGATGGCTGGACTGGCTTCCTGCTGGGTAGACGGCATGCCCTTTATTGATTCGGTTCGATTTGCGCAGGGTTGTTCATCAATGGCGTTAGCCTGTGAATATACCAATAACCCTGATTTGTCTGTTGCGAATGTAAGCTCATTAGTGGAGAACACAGAATGTCTGAATTAACTCTTTCCTCTGAATTATTACAAATATCTCCAGAAGTACAGGAAGCATTAAACAGTAAGAAGCCGATTGTTGCACTTGAATCAACCATTATTTCTCATGGTATGCCATTTCCGCAGAATGCCCAGACAGCGATTGAAGTAGAAGAAACTATTCGTAAACACGGTGCGGTTCCTGCAACCATTGCCATTATTGGCGGAATAATGAAAGTTGGTTTAAGCAAAGATGAAATTGAGCTGCTTGGGCGAGAAGGTCATAGCGTTACGAAAGTAAGTCGTCGTGATTTGCCGTTTGTGGTCGCGGCAGGAAAAAATGGTGCAACGACTGTTGCCTCAACCATGATTATTGCCGCCCTGGCGGGAATTAAAGTATTTGCGACAGGGGGAATAGGTGGAGTTCATCGTGGTGCTGAACATACCTTTGATATTTCCGCGGATCTGCAAGAACTGGCGCATACCAATGTCACGGTAATTTGTGCCGGGGCGAAATCTATTCTTGATCTCGGCTTAACTACTGAATATTTAGAAACCTTTGGTGTGCCGTTAATTGGTTATCAAACCAACGCGTTGCCAGCATTTTTCTGCCGTACCAGTCCGTTTGAGGTCAGTATCCGTCTGGACAGTGCGCAAGAGATTGCCCGTGCCATGGCGGTGAAATGGCAAACGGGTCTCGACGGCGGTCTGGTTGTTGCGAACCCCATCCCAGAGCAGTTTGCGATGGCCGAAGAGAAAATTAATGCGGCAATCGATCGGGCGGTAAAAGAAGCGGAAGATCAGGGCGTTGTGGGCAAAGAGAGTACGCCGTTCCTGTTAGCGCGGGTTGCAGAGCTGACCGGTGGTGACAGCCTGAAATCAAATATTCAGCTGGTGTTCAACAATGCGGTACTGGCCTGTGAAATTGCGAAGGAGTATCAGCGCCTCGTCTGACAGAATTTCCCGGGCAGAATGCGGTCGCCCGCGAATATCAAACCTACCAAAACCTGGCGATAACGCCGGGTTTCCTGGCATGAAGGGAATTTCATTATGGATATAATGAGAAGTGTTGTGGGTATGGTGGTATTACTGGCCATCGCGTTTCTGCTGTCAGTAAATAAAAAACGTATAAGTCTGCGCACGGTCGGGGCTGCACTGGTACTGCAAATCGCAATCGGCGGCATTATGCTGTACTTCCCGCCGGGAAAATGGCTGGTTGAACAGGCTGCGCTCGGTGTCCACAAGGTGATGTCATACAGTGACGCGGGAAGCGCATTTATCTTTGGCTCCCTGGTTGGGCCAAAAATGGATGTGCTGTTTGACGGAGCCGGGTTTATCTTTGCTTTTCGGGTGCTACCGGCCATCATTTTTGTGACCGCACTGATCAGTCTTCTCTACTACATTGGCGTGATGGGGCTGTTGATCCGCATCCTCGGCGGTATTTTCCAGAAAGCGCTGAACATCAGTAAGATCGAGTCATTTGTCGCCGTAACGACGATTTTCCTCGGGCAAAACGAGATCCCGGCGATCGTGAAGCCGTTTATTGACCGCCTGAATCGCAATGAGCTGTTTACCGCTATTTGTAGCGGGATGGCCTCGATTGCTGGCTCAATGATGATCGGTTACGCCGGAATGGGCGTTCCGATTGACTATTTGCTGGCGGCATCGTTGATGGCAATCCCTGGCGGTATTTTGTTCGCGCGTATGCTGAGTCCGGCAACTGAAGAATCTCGCGTCACCTTTGAGAACCTGTCATTTACTGAAACGCCACCGAAAAGCATCATCGAAGCAGCGGCGAGCGGAGCGATGACCGGGCTGAAAATTGCCGCTGGCGTGGCGACGGTCGTAATGGCATTTGTCGCCATTATCGCGCTGATTAACGGCATTATTGGCGGAATTGGTGGGTGGTTTGGCTTTGGTCACGCCACTCTGGAAGGGATCTTTGGCTATGCGCTAGCCCCGCTGGCGTGGATTATGGGTGTGGACTGGGGCGATGCGACGCTGGCAGGCAGCCTGATCGGACAGAAGCTGGCGATTAATGAGTTTGTCGCTTATCTCAACTTCTCGCCGTATCTGCAAACGGGTGGAACGCTGGATGTGAAGACCATTGCGATTATCTCGTTTGCGCTGTGCGGTTTCGCTAACTTTGGTTCGATTGGCGTTGTCGTCGGGGCATTTTCGGCGATAGCGCCACAGCGTGCCCCGGAAATCGCGCAGCTTGGCATGCGCGCGCTGGCAGCAGCAACGCTGTCAAACCTGATGAGCGCCACTATAGCCGGTTTCTTTATCGGGCTGGCATAGCGAAAATAATGCCGGATACGCGTAGCGCCATCCGGCATTACATTTAAGCAGTTTGCAGCAAATACAAGGCGTTATCTGCTGAGAGGGTTGGGTTGTTGATGCTGACGCTGGCTCGCGATAATGCCGCGCAGGCCATGGCAAAGTGAGCGCTTTCACGAAATTCACTACCTTCCAGAAAGCTGTACAGCAATCCCGCCATAAAAGCATCGTCGGCGCCAAAACTGTCTACAACCGTATGCTCAGGAGGCGTCAGTAAAAACTGTTCTCCGTCCTTTTCGCTGCAAAAAACGGATTCATCTTCCAGGCAAACAAAGATTCGTTTTACCCCTTGCTGATGGAGACTGTTAACGGCCAGTACGCGATCGGCATCTGAATGAATAGGTTGACCCCACAAAATCGCCAGCTCTTTCTGCGTTGGTTTTAGCGTATGAATACGCGTAAACCAGGTCTTCATTTTTGCCGCTTTGAACTCTGAAACGGTGTCAATGAATACCGGAATATCATCAGCAATAGTAAAGACCCACTCAATGGCTTCGGCAGTCAGATTGCAATCTGCCAGTACGACACCGGAATGGCGGATCAAATCTCGCGAACTGTTCAGTAACTGCGGCGTCAATTGTTGCAGGATATGGGTATCGTTAATTGCCAGTACGGTCTCTTCCTGCTGATTAGCGATCGACAGGTAAGTTGAGGTGTTATGTCCATGCAGGCGTATGCAACTGGAAACGTTAACACCGGCCTGACGCGTTTGTTCCAGCAATGTTTCGCCATAGAAATCACTGCCAACAGCGGAGATTAAGTGGACGTCACGGCCCAGCAGCGCCAGGTTGTGGGCGATGTTGCGTCCCACGCCGCCTGCCGAGCAGTGAATGCTACCAGGGTTAGAGGCAGCCTGAGGATAGTGGATGTCAGCAACACCACGAATATCCATATTGATCGCCCCGACAACCACGCAATAATCCTGTTCGGTAAGGATATAACCTTTACCTTTGATCATGCCTTTACGCATCAAATCCATAATATGCGCAGCAACGCGTGAACGGCTGATCTGCAAAATATCGGCGATTTCATTCTGCTGAATCAACGGATTGCGACGCAGGATCTTAAGGATCTGCTTTTCCCTGTCGTTCATGATTATGCCACCGCTTTTTCTGTTTGCTGGGCTTTCAGCCAGGCAATCTCTTCTGCCCAGATATCTGGATTAATCGTTTCCAGCACCAGCGGAATGCCGTCAAAACGATTGTCCTGCATGATCCAACGGAACGCATCGTGGCCAATATTGCCTTCACCTAAGCTGTGGTGACGGTCAACGCGACTGCCAAATGCGCTCTTGGCGTCGTTCAGGTGCATACCGCGTAGGTACCTGAAGCCGACAATACGTTCAAATTCCGCAAACGTCTTTTCACATTCCTCGACGGAGCGCAAATCGTAACCGGCCGCGAAGGCATGGCAGGTATCAATACAGACGCCGACGCGGGACTTATCTTCGACGCCGTCGATAATGGCGGCAAGGTGCTCAAACTTAAATCCAAGGTTGCTGCCTTGTCCGGCGGTATTTTCGATAACTGCCGTAACGCCCTGGGTCTCAGCAAGGGCGATGTTGATGGATTCGGCAATGCGCGCCAGACATTCATCTTCCGGGATCTGCATCAAATGGCTGCCCGGGTGAAAGTTCAGCAAGGATAAGCCCAGCAGTTCACAGCGCTGCATTTCTTCTATAAACGCATCACGTGATTTTTCCAGCGCATCGCTAACCGGATGACCGAGGTTAATCAGGTAACTGTCGTGAGGCAGGATCTGGGCGGCAGTATAATGATACTTCTCGCAGGCAGATTTAAAATCATCAATGATTTCGGTGGTCAGCGGCGCGGCACGCCACTGGCGCTGATTTTTGGTGAACAGGGCGAATGCGGTCGCTTCGATTTCTGCGGCTCGAATAGCGGCGTTAGCCAGACCGCCAGCGGCGCTTACGTGCGCTCCGATATATTTCATAAATTTAACCCGCCATACTCAAATACAAAAAGGGAGAGTATAGCGGGTTAATAGAGGTGAGTCGTGATCGTTTATGCCATCAGCGCGTGGATAGCGACGTTAATCGCACCGCCACCCACAATCAGCCAGACAAACAGCAGCAGGGCCATCAGTAACGGTTTGGCACCGGCTTTTTTCAGCGCGCTAACGTGCGTGGTCAACCCCAGGGCCGCCATCGCCATTGCCAGCAAAATGGTGTCCAGCGTTACCAGCATGTTCACTACTGACTGTGGCAGCAGGTGGAACGAGTTAAAAATTGCGACCACAATGAACAGGATGGCAAACCATGGAATGGTTATTTTGCTCTTCTCACCGCCCGTGGCCGGAGACAGTTGTTTAACGCGTGCGGCCAGGAGGATAAGGAACGGTGCCAGCATCATGACGCGCAGCATTTTGGCAATAACCGCGGCGTTTTCCGCATCCGGGCTAATGGCGTGCCCGGCAGCCACAACCTGTGCAACTTCATGCATGGTGGAGCCAATGTAAATGCCGTAGGTTTCTGGGCTAAACCAGTGTGAAAGCAACGGATACATCGCCGGATACAGGAAGATAGCGATAGTACCGAAGATAACCACGGTGGCGACAGCGACGGTCACTTTACTGGCTTCTGCTTTCACCACTGGTTCGGTTGCCAGCACGGCGGCGGCACCACAAATGCTGCTCCCCGCGCCAATCAGCCAGCTGGTGTGACGGTCCAGACCAAATACTTTCTGCCCCAGGAAACAGGCAATCATAAAGGTACTGCTTAGCGTTAACACATCAATCACGATACCGCTGACGCCGACGTCAGCAATTTGCGCGAAGGTGAGGCGGAAACCGTAGAGGATAATCCCCAGACGTAATAAATGTTGTTTCGCGAACAGCACGCCGCCGTCACAGCTTTTCCAGATGTGCGGATAGACGGTGTTGCCGAGAATCATCCCCAATAAGATGGCTAAGGTGAGGGCGCTGAACCCGGCACCTGCGACGGCGGGAATGGATCCTCCCCATAAGGCGACCCCAGTGATAACTGCACTCAGGGCAAGCCCCGGAATAAAATGCCACGCTGTACGACGATGAGTCTGTAAGGTGAGTTCTGTCATATCCTTCTCCTTTATCTGGGTAAAAGAGTAAGGCGAAGTGGTTTAAAAATAAAATTGATTATATATTTATAATTAATCTATATAAGTGGTATACCCGTCATACTTCAAGTTGCATGTGCGTTGGCTGCGCTCGTTCACCCCAGTCACGTACTTAAGTACGCTCCGGGGGATGCTCTCTCTTGCCGCCTTCCTGCAACTCGAATTATTTAGGGTATAAGTAACGGCTATCCGGTGGAAAACGACTATGCATATCACCCTACGACAACTTGAAGTGTTTGCTGAGGTACTAAAAAGCGGCTCAACGACCCAGGCATCTGTCATGCTGGCATTGTCGCAGTCGGCGGTGAGTGCGGCGCTTACCGATCTGGAAGGGCAACTTGGCGTGCAACTGTTTGACCGTGTCGGCAAACGGCTGGTGGTTAACGAACACGGACGCTTGCTTTATCCGCGCGCGCTGGCGTTACTTGAGCAAACCACCGAAATCGAACAGCTTTTTCGCAAAGATAATGGCGCCATTCGGGTCTATGCCAGTAGCACCATCGGTAATTATATTCTGCCCGCCATGATCGCTCGTTATCGCCAGGACTTCCCCGATTTGCCGCTGGAACTTAGCGTGGGCAACAGCCAGGACGTGATCAATGCGGTGCTGGATTTTCGGGTAGACATCGGGCTGATTGAAGGGCCGTGTCACAGTACGGAAATCATCTCTGAACCGTGGCTGGAGGACGAACTGGTGGTGTTTGCCGCACCGTCGTCACCGCTCACAAAGGGGCCCGTTACGCTGGAACAGCTGGCTGCTTCGCCGTGGATCCTGCGTGAGCGAGGATCGGGGACGCGTGAACTGGTGGATTACCTGCTGTTGTCTCATCTGCCAAGATTTCAGATGGCGATGGAGTTGGGGAACTCCGAGGCCATTAAGCATGCGGTGCGCCATGGTCTCGGGATCAGCTGTTTGTCGCGTCGGGTCATTGCGGAGCAGTTACAGGCAGGGACGCTGAGCGAAGTTACCGTGCCACTACCGCGTTTAGTGCGCACTCTCTGGCGCGTTCATCACCGGCAAAAACATATCTCCAATGCCATTACGCGTTTTTTATATTACAGCGACCAGGTTGAGTAGGGCGAATAGCGCGCTAACTCTCGTCAGGTCACCCTATCCATAATGGCTGTTACGTCTTAACCGCCTTGTGCTGCTCATTTTCTGCTTTACTTATAATCCGCGGCCAGTCATGAAGGTCTCTTATAACAGCGCATTTGTGCCGGAAGAATGCCATTTCGTCTGCTACAATCGCGCCTCATTTTTTGGATGGATAGCATTTTCACATGGTTTCCGAAACTAAAACCACAGAAGCGCCCACGCTACGTCGTGAACTGAAGGCGCGTCACCTGACGATGATTGCCATTGGAGGCTCCATCGGTACAGGTCTTTTCGTTGCATCTGGTGCAACTATTTCTGCGGCGGGTCCTGGCGGCGCGTTGTTCTCTTATATCCTGATCGGTCTGATGGTGTACTTCCTGATGACCAGCCTCGGTGAACTGGCTGCCTATATGCCGGTTTCCGGCTCGTTCTCCACTTACGGTCAAAACTACGTAGAAGAAGGCTTTGGCTTCGCGCTGGGCTGGAACTACTGGTACAACTGGGCGGTAACGATTGCCGTTGACCTGGTGGCCGCACAGTTGGTGATGAGCTGGTGGTTCCCGGACACGCCGGGCTGGATCTGGAGCGCACTGTTCCTCGGCGTTATCTTCCTGCTGAACTACATTTCCGTTCGCGGATTTGGTGAAGCGGAATACTGGTTCTCGCTGATCAAAGTTACCACTGTAATTATCTTCATCGTGGTTGGCGTGATGATGATTTTCGGTATCTTCAAAGGCACTCAGCCAGTGGGCTGGAGCAACTGGACGACCGGTGATGCACCGTTTGCCGGGGGTTTTGCCGCGATGATTGGCGTGGCGATGATCGTCGGCTTCTCTTTCCAGGGAACTGAGCTGATCGGTATCGCGGCAGGCGAATCTGAAGATCCTGAAAAGAACATTCCACGTGCGGTGCGTCAGGTGTTTTGGCGAATCCTGCTGTTCTATGTGTTCGCGATTTTGATTATCAGCCTGATTATCCCGTACACCGATCCGAGCCTGCTGCGCAACGATGTGAAAGACATCAGCGTTAGCCCGTTCACGTTGGTATTCCAGCATGCGGGTCTGCTGTCAGCCGCAGCAGTAATGAACGCGGTTATCCTGACGGCGGTACTGTCAGCGGGTAACTCCGGGATGTATGCCTCCACGCGTATGCTTTACACCCTGGCATGCGACGGTAAAGCGCCGCGTATTTTCGGCAAACTGTCTCGTGGCGGTGTTCCGCGTAACGCGCTGTATGCGACGACTGTGGTGGCGGGGCTGTGTTTCCTGACCTCTATGTTTGGTAACCAGACCGTGTACCTCTGGCTGCTGAACACCTCCGGGATGACGGGCTTTATCGCCTGGCTGGGGATCGCGATTAGCCACTATCGTTTCCGTCGCGGTTATGTGCTGCAGGGGCGCGATGTGAAGGATCTGCCGTACCGTTCTGGCTTCTTCCCGCTGGGTCCGATCTTCGCCTTTGTGCTGTGCCTGATTATCACTCTGGGCCAGAACTACGAAGCGTTCCTGAAAGATAGCATTGACTGGGGCGGCGTGATGGCAACCTATATCGGTATCCCGCTGTTCCTGATTATCTGGTTTGGCTATAAGCTGGCGAAAGGAACTCATTTTGTTCGCTACAGCGAAATGAAATTCCCGGATCGCGTGAAGAAATAACAGTATAAAAAGCATAACAAAAACCCCGGCATGATGAGTGCCGGGGTTTTTTTATTGCGCCAGACTTAGAAGCTGTAAGTCAGGCCAACCGTGTAACGACGACCATCGAGAACAGTGTCGTAGGTATCGTAATCGATTTGCTTATCCAGCACGTTATACACGCCAGCGGTCATCAGCAGATCTTTGTTTGCATAATAGCGCAAACCAACATCGACCTGAGTATAGGACGGGGTGCCCTGCGCCATGGAGGTACGGCTCAGGTATTCAGACGTTTTCCCGCGCAGATTCAGACGGCTCCAGAAACCGAGATCCTGCGTGGCCTGCCAGTCCAGCGTGGTGTTGAACATATGCTTTGGCATTTTGTTCAATGGCTGACCGGAGAACTGACCGCTTTTCTGTTCAGATTCCGTGTAAGTGTAGTTCGCCGTCCAGTTGATGTCGGAAGTCATCTTCCAGCCGAAAGTGGATTCTACGCCGCGCATATTGGCTTTATCGACGTTAACGCGATCGCTGACGAAGTCATAGTGGGTATTGCCGATGGTACAGGCCGGATCGGAGCTGCTGTTACAGCGGCGCACTTCGGTGATTTTGTCTTTGAAGTCAGTATTGAACAGCGTGACGCCCGCGTTGAGATCGTTGCCGTTATCCCACAGTAAACCGATCTCTTCGCTGAGGCTTTTCTCCGGCTTCAGGTCCGGGTTGCCGACAATGATTCCGTTCAGTCTACCGCCGCCGGTGACCTGTCCCCAACTGGCAGACGACTGGCGCAGATCCGGTGCGCGATAGCCCGCTGAAACGCCGCCTTTTAAGGTCCATTGATCGCTCAGATGCCATACGCCATAACCGCGCGGCGTCCAGTTGTCGCCGTAGTTTTCATCTTTATCCATACGCAGACCGCCAGTCAGCGTGAAGGTATCGGTAACGGCCCACTCATCTTCAGCAAACAGCGCCCAGCTCCAGCGGGTCAGTTTGTTCAGTCCATCAGCAGCTTGCAGCTGGTTGCCGTTATCACTCAGTTTTTCATAACGGTATTGCCCGCCCAACGTCAGGGTGTGCGCCCCAAGGAAGACCTGGTTCTGGTTATTGAAAATCGTGTTGTAGGACTTCATCTGGCGACCTGGGTTTTCGGTCTCTTCCTGCTGGACATAGCTGGTGGAGTTGAAGTCGTCGTAATAACCGCTGTGGGTTAGTGAATACGTTGTGTGCACATACTTGTTTTCGCTTTTACTGTTGGGCTTGCAGCTTCCGTTGCGGCAGCTTTCCTCGGCCATGGATTTGCCTGGCGTACTGTCGCGATCCTGCAGTTCACGTGCGTAATCGAAGTCGATGTCATTTTTATCATCTGGCGTAAAGTTCAGGGTTAAGCCCCCGTTACGCATACGCTGTTCATTGTAGCCATTGAGGATTTTGTCCTCCGCCCGATGAGAGAATAATCCGGTCACTTTTGCGCCGAGTAATCCGTCAATCAGTGGCCCAGACGCATAGGCGTTGGTCTGATAAATATCGCCGGAGTCTCTGTCTTCCTGGAAAGTGGCATCGCCGTGCAGAGAGCCGGTCCAGGCTTTGGTATTCGACACTTTCTTGGTGATGACGTTGATGACGCCGCCCATCGCATCGGAGCCGTACAGAGATGACATTGGGCCACGGATTACCTCGATACGCTCGATGGATTCCAGCGGCGGCAGCCAACCTTGCTCAATACCTGAGTTGTCGCTGTTAGGACGTGTGCCGCGTGTGCTGATGCGTTTACCGTTGACCAGGAAGAGCGTGTATTGCGAAGCCATACCACGAATACTGATATCGCTGCTGCTACCCCCGCCGGTGACGACGACGCCAGGGACATCTTTTAGCGCATCGGTAACATCGCGATAGGCTTTGTCCTCAATCTGCTGCTTGGTAATAACAGATATCGAAGCGGGAGCGTCCTGAATTTTCTGTTCGAAGCCGGTGGCGGTAACCACCACGGTGTCTTGTTCAGCGGCATGCCCGAGTGATGGGAGACTGGCGACGCATACTGCGGCAGCTACAGCCTTAACGTGAGGTATAGTCATTTGTATCATTCCATTTAAATGAATTTACCCGGCATACTTCAAGTTGCAGATGCGTGGCTACGCGCGTTCATACAACTCGAATTATTTAGGGTAACGATCAGCGCGTCATGTGAAAGGCCATGACAATTGTATGTATTTGTCTTTTAAGGACTCTTTTCAGTAAAGAAGCGAATGGATTGTACAAAAGTATGAATGTTTGTAAACACAAATGATAATCGAAATCATTTGTGTTTGATATCGTTTTGAGGGTAATGCTTTTTAAATCAATAGGATAGTGGAGAAAGAAAAAAGGAGAAAAAGTGAAGGAATGATGGAGAAATGAAGAGGGCTGGCGCCCTCACTCAGGCGTTACTTCAACAAATACTGGGCGTGGAAGCGCAGGTGATCCTCAATAAACGACGCAATAAAGTAATAGCTATGGTCGTAACCGGGCTGGATGCGTAGCGTCATTGGCCATGCGGTTTGACGGGCCGTTTCGGCCAGCACCGCGGGTTGCAGCTGATCGGCGAGAAACTGATCGCTGTCTCCCTGATCAATAAGCGTCGGAATCGCGTCTGCGGGCTTGCTGGCCAACATTAACTCGCAGCTGTCCCACTCGGCCCACTGTGATTTATCTTCACCCAGATACGCGCTAAAAGCCTTCTCCCCCCACGGAACGCGGCAAGGATTTACGATCGGCGCAAAGGCGGAAATGCTGGTGTATTTCCCGGGATTTTTCAGCGCCATAATCAATGCGCCGTGACCGCCCATGGAGTGTCCACTGATGGCGCAGCGATCGCTGACGTTAAACTGCGATTGAATCAGTGCCGGCAGCTCATCACGCAGATAGTCATACATGCGAAAATGCGTTGCCCATGGCTGTTGGGTAGCATTGAGGTAAAATCCCGCCCCCTGGCCTAAATCGTAGCCATCATCATTGGCAACCTGCTCGCCGCGCGGACTGGTGTCCGGCATCACCAGTACAATGCCCAGCTCAGCCGCGATGCGTTGTGCGCCGGCTTTAGTCGTGAAGTTTTCATCATTGCATGTCAGACCCGACAGCCAGTACAGCACCGGAGGCGGGGTGTTATCGCGCGGGGGAGGAAGAAAAATACTGAAGGTCATGGTGCAATTTAACGTGGCGGAGTCGTGACGCCAGCGTTGCTGCCAGCCTTCAAAACAGCGGTGCTCTTCAAGCATTTCCATGCGGGGCTCCTTGTTGTGTTGAACCTGAATATGTTTGCGAACTCACCATAATACAGATTATTCATGGCACTGTGAGCAACTTTCACTTCCGCATTGAGCAAACATACTTCATCATCTATATAACTTTACATTAACACTCGACGTCGCCGGGTAGAACGACAAGTGAAATCAGCTACGCTGAAAGGCTGTGCCAATTTCAATAATTATCGCGGTGAATACTGGATTATGTGCGCCGCCTCACGCACAATGTTCTGGCTGTGACACAGCCTAAAAACTTTGCCCCATGCAGGGCAGAGGCGCCCCACCTGCAGGAGAAGAAGAAATGTCATCACTCAGTAAAGAAGCGGCCCTGGTTCATGAAGCGCTGGTCGCGCGTGGTCTTGAAACGCCACTACGCCCGCCCGTGCAAGAGATGGATAACGAAACGCGCAAACGTCTTATCTCGGGCCATATGACCGAGATTATGCAGTTGCTCAATCTCGATTTGAGCGATGACAGTTTGATGGAAACTCCGCATCGCATTGCGAAAATGTATGTCGATGAGATTTTCTCCGGCCTCGACTACGCCAACTTCCCGAAAATTACCGTCATTGAAAACAAAATGAAGGTGGACGAGATGGTCACGGTCCGCGATATCACGCTGACCAGCACCTGCGAACACCACTTTGTTACTATCGATGGCAAAGCGACGGTGGCGTATATCCCGAAAGATTCGGTTATTGGTCTGTCGAAGATTAACCGCATTGTGCAGTTTTTCGCACAGCGTCCGCAGGTTCAGGAACGTCTCACCCAGCAAATTCTCACCGCGCTGCAAACGCTGCTCGGGACGAATAATGTGGCGGTGTCGATTGATGCGGTACATTACTGTGTGAAAGCGCGCGGCATTCGCGATGCGACCAGTGCGACCACGACCACTTCTCTTGGCGGATTGTTTAAGTCCAGCCAGAACACGCGTCAGGAATTCCTGCGCGCAGTACGTCATCACAACTGATTAGGGCAGGGACCATGGAGCGTAATGTCACGCTGGATTTTATTCGTGGCGTCGCCATTCTTGGTATCCTGCTTCTCAATATTAGCGCCTTTGGCTTGCCAAAGGCGGCATACCTCAATCCCGCGTGGTATGGCAACATCACCTTATCCGACGCCTGGACCTGGGCGCTGCTCGATCTCTTCGCGCAGGTAAAATTCCTCACGCTGTTTGCGCTGCTGTTCGGTGCCGGTCTGCAAATGCTGCTCCCGCGCGGTAAACGCTGGATCCAGTCGCGGCTTACGCTGCTGGTTCTATTGGGTTTTATTCACGGTTTACTCTTCTGGGATGGCGATATCCTGCTGGCATATGGCTTAATCGGCCTGATTTGTTGGCGGTTGATCCGTGATGCGCCGTCGGTAAAAAGCTTATTTAACACCGGCGTACTGCTTTATCTGGTGGGCGTTGGCGTATTGCTGCTGCTGGGGGTAATCTCCGGGAGTGAGACTAGTCGTGCCTGGACGCCGGATGCCTCAGCGTTGCTGTATGAAAAATACTGGAAAATAAACGGTGGAATGGAAGCCGTCAGCAATCGCGTGGATATGATGTCCAATAGCTTGCTGGCGCTGGGCGCACAGTACGGCTGGCAACTGGCGGGGATGATGCTGCTCGGCGCGGCATTGATGCGCAGCGGTTGGTTAAAAGGGCAGTACAGCTTACAGCATTACCGACGCACCGGTGTACTGCTGGTCATTCTCGGGATGGCGATTAACCTGCCTGCTATCGTCGCTCAGTGGCATCTGGACTGGGCATATCGCTGGTGTGCCTTCTTGCTACAAGCCCCGCGAGAGCTGGGCGCGCCGTTGCAAACCATTGGTTACGCCGCGCTGATGTTCGGCTTCTGGCCGCAGCTTAGCCGCTTAAAATGGGTCATTGCCATCGCCTGTGTGGGGCGCATGGCATTAACTAACTATCTGTTACAAACCTTAATCTGCACCACGCTGTTTTACCAGGTCGGCTTATTTATGAAATTTGACCGACTGGAGCTGCTGTATTTCGTCATTCCGGTTTGGGCCGTTAACCTACTTTTCTCCGTCATATGGCTACGTTTTTACCGCCAGGGCCCGGTGGAATGGCTGTGGCGTCAATTAACCCTGCGTGCTGCGGGGACATCATTGCCGCGTACATCCAGATAACGATCTGGATCACATTCGTTAACAAAACGGATGTAAGCGCTTTCATTCCTGTGACATCTCTCACGCAGTGCGTTTCATTGTGCTGACAAAATACCCAGCCTGGGGTGTCTGCGGGCAACCGCAATCTAAAACAG
>NZ_JAHLRC010000061.1:0-25097 GCF_018919545.1 Citrobacter sp. S46_ASV_140 | reverse complement strand
ATCCTAATCCCCATGTACGCCCGGTTCCCGGCTACGGCGAGCAGATCCCGGTCTGGTTATTAGGCTCCAGCCTGTACAGCGCACAGCTGGCAGCCCAGCTCGGCCTGCCATTTGCCTTCGCCTCGCACTTTGCTCCGGATATGTTGCATCAGGCGCTGCATCTGTATCGCACCCAGTTCAAGCCCTCAGCGCGGCTGGCAAAGCCGTATGCGATGGTGTGCATCAACATCATTGCCGCCGACAGCAACCGCGATGCCGAATTTCTTTTCACCTCAATGCAGCAGGCGTTTGTGAAACTGCGTCGTGGCGAAACCGGCCAGCTACCGCCACCGGTAGAGAATATGCATCAGCTGTGGTCCGCTTCTGAGCAGTACGGCGTACAACAGGCTCTGAGCATGTCGCTGGTTGGTGATAAGGCGAAAGTGCGACACGGTCTCGACGCCATTTTGCGTGAAACCCAGGCCGATGAAATTATGGTTAACGGCCAGATTTTTGATCATCAGGCACGGCTACATTCGTTTGACCTGGCGATGCAGGTGAAAGAAGAGTTGGTGGGGTAATCGTTGTTTTGCCCGGTGGCGCTTCGCTTACCGGGCTTACGAGACCGTATAGGCCGGATAAGGCGCAACCGCCATCCGGCACTAAAAGGTTACTGGTACACAGGCAACAAATTCACGCTCGACAGAATATGGATAACCGCGTTGCCAATACCGAATACCAGGATCAGCGCAATCATCGGCTTGCCGCCCCAGACACGGAATTTCGGGCTGCCGAAACGCTCGCGGGATTTACGGGCCAGCAGCGCCGGAACAATGGCGGCCCAGATGGTCGCGGCAAGCCCTGCATAGCCAATGGCGTACAGGAAACCGTTCGGCCACAACAGGCCACCGACAATCGGCGGGACAAACGTCAGCAATGCCGTTTTAAAACGTCCCATTGCCGAGTCATCAAAGCCAAACAGATCCGCCAAATAGTCAAACAGACCGAGCGTGACCCCGAGGAATGAACTCGCCACCGCAAAGTTGGAGAACACCACCAGCAGCAGATCCAGACTGCGGCTGTTCAGCACGCCGCTCAGCGCCTGTACCAGCACATCAATGTTACCGCCCTGCTGCGCAATACCGATAAATTCCGGACGCGGGATGTTACCCATCGTCCCCAGCAACCATACGGTATACAGCACCAGCGCCAGCAGCGTGCCGTACACCAGGCACTTAACGATGGTCTTCGGATCTTTGCCGTAGTACTTCATCAGGCTCGGGACGTTGCCGTGATAGCCGAATGAGGCCAGGCAGAACGGTAACGTCATCAGCAGGTACGGCGTATACGAAGCGTTGCTCTGCGCCACGTTAAACAGCGTAGTAGGCGTAACATGCCCCAGCAGACTGCCGAAGGTCAGGAAAAAAGTAATCACCTTCGCGCCCAGCACAATCGCCGTCATGCGGCTAACCGCTTTGGTGCTTAACCACACCACGAACGCCACCAGCAGCGCAAAACCAAGACCCGCCGCACGCGCCGGAACGTTCAGCGACATCTCCGAAAAGGTGTGATGCAGGATCGAACCACTCGCCGAGATATACGCATAGGTAAGGATATAGAGAACGAAAGCAATCGAGATGCCGTTCACAACGTTCCAGCCTTTGCCCAGCAGATCTTTCGTGATGGTGTCAAAGCTGGAACCAATGCGGTAATTGAGGTTAGCTTCAAGGATCATCAGCCCGGAGTGCAGCATGCAAAACCAGGTGAAGATCAGCGCCGCCATTGACCAGAAGAACCACGCCCCGGACATGACCACTGGCAGAGAAAACATCCCCGCGCCAATAATGGTGCCGCCGATGATCACCACGCCGCCAAGCAGCGAAGGTGACGTTTGGGTGGTGGTTAGTGTTGCCATTTAGCCATCTCTCCAGTCATTTATATTGTGACTACATTTCAATGTGCTGCACTGTACCAGTACACGAGTACAAATGAAATAAAAAAAGCCCCGATTGTTGAGATCGGGGCTGTATATTTTACTTTACGGTATTAAACCGTAATTTCGCATGGATTACGCATCACCACCGAAACGACGACGACCAGCGGAATCATCACGACGCGGAGCAGAAGAATCGTCACGACGCGGACCGCGGTTGCCTTCACGACGTTCGCCGCTGAAACGACGACCTTCGCTACGACCGCCTTCACGACGCTCACCGCTGAAACCACGACCTTCGCCACGACCGCCTTCACGACGCTCACCGCTGAAACGGCCACCGCCACGACGCTCACCACCGGTGTGCGGAACTGCATCGCCAACCAGCTGCATGTTCATCGGCTTGTTCAGGATGCGAGTACGGGTAAAGTGCTGCAGCACGTCGCCCGGCATACCTTTCGGCAGCTCGATGGTTGAGTGGGAAGCAAACAGCTTGATGTTACCGATGTAACGGCTGCTGATATCGCCTTCGTTAGCAATCGCACCAACGATATGACGGACTTCAACACCGTCATCACGGCCCACTTCAATGCGGTACAGCTGCATATCGCCAACGTCACGACGTTCACGACGCGGACGGTCTTCACCACCACGCTCATTACGGTCACCACGCGGGCCACGATCGTTGCGGTCACGCGGACCACGATCGTCACGGTCGCGGAATTCGCGTTTCGGACGCATCGGCGCATCTGGCGGCAGGATCAGCGGGCGTTCGCCCTGAGCCATTTTCAGCAGTGCGGCTGCCAGCGTTTCGATATCCAGTTCTTCTTCCGGCTGCATTTTCGCCAGCAGAGCACGGTACTGATCCAGATCGCTGCTTTCCAGCTGCTGCTGTACTTTAGCGGCGAATTTTTCCAGACGGCGTTTGCCCAGCAGGTCTGCGTTCGGCAGTTCTACTTCCGGAATAGTCAGCTTCATGGTGCGTTCGATGTTACGCAGCAGACGACGCTCACGGTTCTCAACGAACAGCAGCGCGCGACCCGCACGACCCGCACGACCAGTACGGCCGATACGGTGAACGTAAGATTCGGAATCCATCGGGATGTCGTAGTTAACAACCAGGCTGATACGCTCAACGTCCAGGCCACGTGCCGCAACGTCGGTAGCAATCAGAATATCCAGACGGCCATCTTTCAGACGCTCCAGAGTCTGCTCACGCAGGGACTGGTTCATGTCGCCGTTCAGTGCAGCGCTGCTATAACCGCTACGCTCCAGCGCTTCTGCCACTTCCAGGGTCGCATTTTTGGTACGAACGAAGATAATCGCCGCATCAAAGTCTTCTGCTTCCAGGAAACGCACCAGCGCTTCATTTTTACGCATGCCCCAGACGGTCCAGTAGCTCTGGCTGATGTCAGGACGGGTAGTTACGCTGGACTGAATGCGTACTTCCTGCGGCTCTTTCATAAAGCGGCGGGTAATACGACGAATCGCTTCCGGCATAGTCGCGGAGAACAGAGCGGTCTGATGACCTTCCGGGATCTGCGCCATGATGGTTTCAACGTCTTCGATGAAGCCCATACGCAGCATTTCATCAGCTTCGTCCAGTACCAGACCGCTCAGTTTGGAGAGGTCCAGAGTACCGCGCTTCAGGTGATCCAGCAGACGGCCCGGCGTACCGACAACGATCTGTGGTCCCTGACGCAGGGCACGTAATTGCACGTCATAACGCTGGCCGCCGTACAGGGCAACCACGTTCACGCCGCGCATGTGTTTAGAAAAATCCGTCATGGCTTCTGCAACCTGAACCGCCAGTTCGCGGGTCGGTGCCAGCACCAGAATCTGAGGTGCCTTCAGCTCAGGATCAAGATTGTTGAGCAGCGGTAAAGAGAACGCTGCAGTTTTGCCGCTACCCGTCTGGGCCATACCCAGAACATCGCGGCCGCCCAGCAGATGCGGAATGCACTCTGCCTGGATTGGAGATGGTTTTTCGTAACCCAGATCGGTAAGGGCTTCAAGGATAGGAGCCTTCAGGCCCAGATCTGCAAAAGTGGTTTCGAATTCAGCCATGTAGTACGTGTGCCTCAAAATTAATGGCGGCCAGTCTACATAACTCATCATGAAATTGATCTGCAATTTTCATTGAAAAGTGTGAACCGGCTCAAAGTAGGTGTATTAACGAACAACAACGCCCTCACCCGTGAAGGTGATGGCAATCAAAAAAGATTACGGGCTGATGTGTACGTCAGCTATTGCTGGTCCGATTCTGCCAGGTCATCTTGGTCCTGGCCCAGGAGCGATAATTCCAACAATGCGTATCGGTGCTCAACAAAGTTATGAACGTTGTTAGCCACCGCCAGTTTGAACAATGCCGTAGCGTTGTCCAAATCCCCCAGACTTAGGTAGTACTTACCTAAATAGAAGTTGGTTTCACTGAGATGCTCAGCGAGCGAGGTGTTATCCGTTGCGTCCGCCTTTAGGCGTTCCATCAGCGTTGCTTCGCTAATGTTGCCCAGGTAGAACTCGACAATGTTCCATCCCCATTGCTCTTTATCCGATTTCTCAAAGCGTTGCTTTAACGCTTCTTTAGCCTGCTTCTCATCGAGCTTCTGCTCGGCGAGATAAAGCCACAGACTACGGAAAGGATCATTGGGATCGTCTTGATAAAACGCTAGCAGATCATCTTGCGCTAACTTGTCGCGACCGCCGTAATACAATGCGATACCGCGATTTAAGTGCGCGTAGTTGTAAGTTGGATCAAGCTCAAGTACAGAATCAAACGCTTCATAGGCAGCATCAAAATTGCCTGCCTGCGTTAAATATATACCTAAGTAATTGAATACTTCAGGCATATCTGGTCGGATTGCCAGCGCTTGTGAAAAATCATTTCGCGCCAGTGCCCTCAGACCGAGACTATCATACAACACTCCGCGCTCATATAAAAGCTGTGCGCGTTCGTCATCGGTTAAAGCCCGACTGGCAAGAATTTGTTCCATACGTGCCAGAATCACTTCCTGCTGCAAAGTCGGTTGCAATGGTACTGCGAGGACTTCACTCTTACGCCAGGCGGAATTACTGCATCCAGCCAGCGTGAGTGCTGTCGCAACGAAACACCAGCGCAAAAAAGGCTTCATTTCCCACTCCCGAAGACAACGATTGAATGAACGTCCAGGTTCCCCGGTTGCTAACAAGGCGTCCTGCCGGGTTAAAAGCCCTCCGCTTTCACGGAGGGCAATGGCAACCTTACTCGCCCTGGCTTGCCGGAGCTTCCGGTTCGCCTGCAGGCTGAGACTGCTCAGTTGCTTCTTTAATGCTCAAACGTACACGGCCCTGGCGATCAACTTCCAGAACTTTGACCGGTACTTCCTGGCCCATCTGCAGGTAATCGGTCACTTTCTCAACGCGTTTGTCAGCGATCTGAGAGATGTGTACCAGACCTTCTTTACCGCCACCAATGGCAACGAATGCGCCAAAGTCAACGATACGGGTCACTTTACCATTGTAGATACGGCCTACTTCGATCTCTGCGGTGATCTCTTCGATACGACGGATAGCATATTTCGCTTTCTCGCCGTCGGTCGCAGCAATCTTCACAGTACCATCATCTTCAATTTCAATGGTGGTGCCGGTTTCTTCGGTCAGAGCACGGATAACAGAACCGCCTTTACCGATAACGTCTTTGATCTTGTCCGGGCTGATCTTGATGGTGTGGATACGCGGAGCGAACTGAGAAATGTCACCACGCGGTGCGTTGATCGCTTGTTCCATCACACCCAGGATGTGCAGACGCGCACCTTTAGCCTGGTTCAGAGCAACCTGCATGATCTCTTTGGTGATACCTTCAATTTTGATATCCATCTGCAGTGCAGAGATACCGTCGCGGGAACCCGCCACTTTGAAGTCCATATCGCCCAGGTGGTCTTCGTCGCCCAGGATGTCAGACAGAACAACAAAGTTGTCGCCTTCTTTCACCAGACCCATCGCGATACCCGCAACGGCAGCTTTGATCGGCACGCCTGCGTCCATCAGCGCCAGAGAAGCACCACATACGGAAGCCATGGAAGAAGAACCGTTAGATTCGGTGATTTCAGAAACCACACGTACGGTGTACGGGAATTTATCCAGTTCCGGCATCACTGCCAGTACGCCACGCTTCGCCAGACGACCGTGACCAATCTCACGACGCTTCGGAGAACCGACCATACCGGTTTCACCTACGCAGTACGGAGGGAAGTTGTAGTGGAACAGGAAGTTGTCAGTACGCTCGCCCATCAGCTCGTCAAGGTTCTGCGCATCACGAGTGGTGCCCAGGGTCGCAGTAACCAGCGCCTGAGTTTCACCACGGGTGAACAGTGCGGAACCGTGGGTACGCGGCAGAACGCCAGTACGCACGTCCAGACCACGGATCATATCTTTTTCACGGCCATCGATGCGCGGCTCGCCTGCCAGTACGCGGCTGCGAACAACATTTTTCTCGATAGCGTGCAGGATTTCACCCAGTTCGTTAGCGTCCAGGGTTTCGTCTTCAGCCACCAGAGTTGCGATGGTTTCAGATTTGATCACGTCAACCTGAGCGTAACGCTCTTGTTTGTCGGTGATACGGTAAGCATCGCTCAGACGAGCTTCTGCCAGTGCGGCAACGCGTGCGTTCAGCGCTTCGTTGACGGCTTCTGGCTGCCAGTCCCAACGCGGTTTGCCAGCTTCTTTCGCCAGCTCGTTGATAGCCTGAATAACAACCTGCTGCTGTTCGTGGCCGAATACTACAGCGCCCAGCATCTGGTCTTCGCTCAGCAGTTCAGCTTCGGATTCAACCATCAGTACGGCAGCTTCAGTACCAGCAACAACCAGGTCCAGCTTGCTTTCTTTCAGTTCGTCCTGAGTCGGGTTCAGTACGTACTGGTCATTGATGTAACCAACACGTGCAGCACCGATCGGGCCGTTGAATGGGATGCCAGACAGAGTCAGCGCAGCAGATGCACCAATCATTGCCACGATATCCGGGTTAACCTGCGGGTTAACGGAAACAACGGTCGCGATGACCTGAACTTCGTTAACGAAGCCTTCCGGGAACAGCGGGCGAACCGGGCGGTCAATCAGACGCGCGATCAGAGTTTCGCCTTCACTCGGACGGCCTTCACGACGGAAGAAGCTACCCGGGATACGGCCAGCAGCGTAGGTACGCTCCTGATAGTTAACGGTCAGTGGGAAAAAGTCCTGGCCTGGTTTCGCTTTTTTCTGGCCAACAACGGTAACGAATACCGCAGTGTCATCCATGCTAACCATAACAGCGGCAGTCGCCTGACGCGCCATCATGCCGGTTTCCAGCGTAACGGTATGCTGACCGTACTGGAATTTACGAACGATCGGATTAAGCAAATTAATATCCTTTCTCTATTTTTTGACGGCACATTTTTGCGCCATCGTTAATACCCGATCTTCTGCGCATCCTCGCGACTAATGACAACCCTAACCCATAAGCATGAGTAAAGCCTCTCATTAGCCGCGCGAACCTCTGCAACGGAAGATCATTCATAGCAACAATACATTAGTTTCCAGCGAATTGCTGCCATCTGCTGGAAAAAAGGGGCCATGAAGGCCCCCTCTTTCTGAAACTCGAAAGAATTAGCGACGCAGACCCAGACGCTCGATCAGCGCGGTGTAACGTGCAACATCTTTACGTTTCAGGTAGTCGAGCAGTTTACGACGCTGAGAAACCATGCGCAGCAGACCACGACGGCTGTGGTGATCTTTTTTGTGCTCTGCAAAGTGGCCCTGCAGGTGGTTAATCTGTGCAGTCAACAGAGCAACCTGAACATCGGTAGAACCGGTGTCGTTTGCATCACGACCAAACTCAGAAACGATTTTAGCGGTAGCTTCAGTACTTAGAGACATTTTAAAACTCCAAAGTGTTAAGAATGAAAGGATGCCGATCTCTAATTCAGCTATCCCAGTGTATACACGCCTTCTTCAAACTGACCCTGCGCTGGCTGTGTCCGCTCACCTCGGTCACTTACCTGAGTAAGCTCCTGAGGATCCTCAGACCTGCCGCCTTGATGCAGCTCGAATGATTTTGTGTACACGCCACGCAGATTGTTAAACAATTTACGCGACGTTAAGCGGCAGTATTCTACTCGCAGCGCCCTTTTATCGCAAGACAGAGAGCGCTATGCAGGATACTCAACCACCAGGCGACGAGGGGCGACACGACCTTCATCGTCCATCTCCCCCATGCCGATAAACTTGCCATCATCGCCTTCCGTCACGCGCACCAGCCCTTCCAGCGGCGCACCTGACGTCCGTACCGGGTTACCATTTTTAAAGTAAACCGACGATGTTAAAGGCAAATTAACAACAGGGTAGTCCGATGCAGGACTGTCCATTGGCATCAGCAAAGGATCAAGCAGCTGCGCCGCCGGAATGTTCTGCTGTTCGGCCTGTTCAACCAGCTCATGCAGATGTTCCAGCGTAACCATACGATCCACCGGATACTTGCTGACCGTCAGACGACGCAGATACGTTACGTGCGCGCCGCAGCCCAGCTTCTCACCGAGATCGTCAACGATGGTGCGAATATAAGTGCCTTTGGAGCAGTGAACTTCCAGCTCCAGCTCGTTACCTTCGTGGCGAATAAACAGCAGCTCATAGACGGTAATCGGGCGCGCTTCACGCGGCACTTCAATGCCCTGACGCGCATATTCGTACAGCTTTTTACCCTGGTACTTCAGCGCCGAATACATTGACGGAATCTGCTCGATATCGCCGCGGAAAGTCTCCAGCGCGCTGGCAAGCTGCTCTGCGCTGAAGGTTACCGGACGCTCCTGCACGATTTGCCCATCGGCATCGGAGGTGTCGGTACGCTGGCCCAGACGGGCAACCACACGATAGCGTTTGTCAGAATCCAGCAAATACTGGGAAAACTTAGTCGCTTCACCGAGGCAGATAGGCAGCATGCCTGTTGCCAGCGGATCCAGCGCGCCGGTATGTCCCGCGCGGTTGGCATTGTAGATGCGCTTTACTTTTTGCAGTACGTCATTGCTGGACATGCCCTGCGGCTTATCCAGCAGCAGAACACCGTGAATGTCGCGACCACGACGACGAGGACGACTCATCAGTCCTCCTTGCTGTCGTCCGCTGGGTTCACACGACGCTCATCGTCATGTTTCACCACGCTGGTCACCAGGTTGGACATGCGCATCCCTTCAACTAACGAATTGTCGTAGAAGAAGGTCAGCTCAGGCACGATACGCAGACGCATTGCTTTACCCAGCAGAGAGCGGATAAAACCAGAGGCTTCCTGCAGTGCCTTAATGCCGTTTTTCACGGCAGCTTCGTCCTGATCGTTGAGGAAAGTCACGAACACTTTAGCGTATGCCAGGTCTCGGGACATCTCAACACCCGATACGGTGGTCATCATACCAACACGCGGGTCTTTGATTTCGCGTTGCAGGATGAGTGCGATTTCTTTCTGCATCTCCTGCGCGACACGCTGTGGGCGACCAAATTCTTTCGCCATAATAAATTCTCCAGAATAAAGACAAAAAAGGGGCCATAAGCCCCTTTTTAAATTTCTTGCCGGGTGGCGCTTCGCTTCCCCAGCCTACACTTAATCATCTTCTAAGGATTTTGGGTTGCAGCAAGGCGGCAAACTCGTAAATCCCCGGAAGTATAGATAACTATGTGACCGGGGTGATCGAGCGCAGCCAACGCAGTTGCGGCCCAAAAGACGACGAAGATTATGCGATGGTACGTTTGATCTCGATAATCTCGAACACTTCGATCATATCGCCAACGCGAACGTCGTTGTAGTTCTTAACGCCGATACCACATTCCATGCCGTTACGGACTTCGTTGACGTCATCTTTGAAGCGGCGCAGGGATTCCAGCTCGCCTTCATAGATAACCACGTTGTCGCGCAGTACGCGGATTGGGTTGTGACGTTTAATCGTGCCTTCGGTAACCATACAGCCTGCGATAGCGCCGAATTTCGGTGATTTGAACACATCACGAACTTCAGCCAGACCAATGATCTGCTGTTTCAGTTCCGGAGACAGCATGCCGCTCATCGCTGCTTTCACTTCGTCGATCAGATGATAGATG
Organism: Citrobacter sp. S46_ASV_140; assembly: GCF_018919545.1. Classification (NCBI taxonomy): domain Bacteria; kingdom Pseudomonadati; phylum Pseudomonadota; class Gammaproteobacteria; order Enterobacterales; family Enterobacteriaceae; genus Citrobacter; species Citrobacter sp. S46_ASV_140. The sequence continues at coordinate 15,091 of NZ_JAHLRC010000061.1, read as the reverse complement.
ACGGAGTAGTAACGCAGATCCAGGCTTTCTGATTCGATAACTTTACGTGCAGAGGCATCAGCACGGACGTTGAAGCCAACCAGAATCGCGTTGGATGCCGCAGCCAGGGTCGCGTCGGTTTCGGTGATACCACCTACGCCAGAACCGATAATCTTCACTTTTACTTCGTCGGTAGACAGTTTCAGTAAAGAGTCGGAAATCGCTTCTACAGAACCCTGAACATCGGCCTTCAGAACGATGTTCACTTCGTGAACTTCGCCTTCGGTCATGTTGGCGAACATGTTCTCCAGTTTAGATTTCTGCTGACGAGCCAGTTTAACTTCACGGAATTTGCCCTGACGGTACAGTGCAACTTCACGGGCTTTCTTCTCGTCACGAACAACGGTAACTTCGTCACCCGCAGCCGGAACACCGGACAGACCCAGGATTTCCACCGGAATGGATGGACCCGCTTCCAGTACTTCCTGACCCAGTTCGTTACGCATCGCACGAACGCGGCCGTATTCGAAACCACACAGTACGATGTCGCCTTTGTTCAGCGTACCTTCACGTACCAGCACGGTAGCAACCGGACCACGACCTTTATCCAGGAAGGATTCGATAACCGCACCGCTCGCCATACCTTTACGCACAGCTTTCAGTTCCAGTACTTCGGCCTGCAGCAGGATAGCATCCAGCAGTTCGTCGATACCGGTACCCGCTTTCGCAGAAACGTGAACGAACTGGCTCTCGCCGCCCCAATCTTCCGGCATGATGCCGTACTGGGACAGTTCGTTTTTAACGCGATCTGGATCCGCTTCTGGTTTATCGATTTTGTTGACTGCAACCACTACCGGCACACCTGCCGCTTTCGCGTGCTGGATAGCTTCGATAGTCTGCGGCATCACGCCGTCATCTGCTGCAACAACCAGAACAACGATATCCGTCGCCTGAGCACCACGAGCACGCATGGAGGTAAACGCGGCGTGACCCGGGGTATCCAGGAAGGTGATCATACCGTTGTCAGTTTCAACATGGTACGCACCGATGTGCTGAGTAATGCCGCCCGCTTCGCCAGAGGCAACTTTCGTGGAGCGAATGTAGTCCAGCAGAGAGGTTTTACCGTGGTCAACGTGACCCATGATGGTCACTACCGGTGCGCGCGGTTCTGCCGCAGCGCCGGTGTCACGGTCGCTCATTACTGCTTCTTCCAGCTCGTTTTCACGACGCAGGATAACTTTGTGGCCCATCTCTTCGGCAACCAGCTGTGCGGTTTCCTGGTCGATGACCTGGTTAATGGTCGCCATTGCGCCCAGCTTCATCATCGCTTTGATGACCTGAGAACCTTTGACTGCCATCTTGTTTGCCAGATCGCCAACGGTGATGGTTTCGCCGATCACAACGTCACGGTTAACGGCCTGAGCCGGCTTCTGGAAGCCCTGCTGCAGAGCAGAGCCTTTACGCTGCTTACCGCCTTTACCGCCGCGAACCGCTGCACGCGCTTCTTCACGGTCAGCTTTAGATTCAGCGTGTTTGTTACCTTTCTTCGCCGGACGCGCTGCTTTCGTGCTGCGAGTACGACCACGACCGCCTTCTACTTCACGATCGTTCTCGTCTTCTGCCTGGCGAGCATGCTGAGAGGTAGTGACGTGATAATCGCTGGTATCTTCAACAGGTTCAGCGTTATTCACACCATTCTTCTCGTTTTCTTCCGCCATACGGCGAGCTTCTTCCGCTACGCGGCGCGCTTCTTCTTCAAGCTTGCGACGTGCTTCTTCTTCCGCTTTACGCTTCAGTTCTGCGGCTTCATTTTCACGGCGGGCTTTTTCGGCCTGGGCGGTTTTAGTCATATCGTCGGTCTGTTGATTGCTCACTTTGTCTTTTTCCGCAGCTTCACGTTTCGCTTTATCAGCGGCTTCACGCTTAGCTTGTTCTGCGGCCTCACGTTCGGCTTTTTGTTGCGCCTCGCGTTTGGCAGCTTCTTCTGCCTCACGACGGGCTTGCTCTTCCGCTTCACGCTGCGCCTGCTCTTCCGCGGCAAGGCGTTCAGCCTCTTGCGGATCGCGTTTCACAAAGGTGCGTGTCTTGCGGACTTCGATTTGTACCGATTTGCTTTTTCCACCGGTACCTGGAATATTGAGAGTACTGCGCGTTTTACGCTGCAATGTCAACTTATCGGGCGCTGAGCCGTTTTCACGGTTCAGATGCGCCAGTAAGGTTTGTTTCTCTTGTGCGGACACAGAGTCGTCAGCAGACTTCGGGATACCTGCATCAGCAAATTGCTGTACCAGGCGATCCACGGAGGTCTGTATCTCTGCAGCCAGCGTTTTTACGGTTACATCTGTCATACTGTTCCTTCCTGCTACAGTTTATTACGCTTCGTCGCCGAACCAGCAAATATTACGGGCAGCCATAATCAGCTCACCGGCTTTTTCGTCGGTCAACCCTTCGATATCAGCCAGATCATCAATGCCCTGTTCAGCGAGATCTTCCAGCGTACAAACACCACGGGCAGCCAGTTTGAAAGCCATCTCACGATCCAATCCTTCCAGATTCAGCAGATCGTCAGCCGGTTTGTTATCACCGAGACTTTCTTCCTGGGCCAGTGCCAGAGTGGTCAGTGCGTTTTTAGCACGCTCGCGCAGCGCTTCAACGGTCTGTTCATCCAGGCCGTCAATTTCCAACAGCTCTTTCATTGGCACGTAGGCCAGTTCTTCCAGCGTCGCAAAACCTTCTTCCACCAGAACTGTCGCGAAATCTTCATCGATATCGAGATATTTGGTGAAGGTATCAATGGCTGCATGTGCTTCAGCCTGATGCTTCGCCTGCAGGTCATCAACGGTCATCACGTTGAGTTCCCAACCGCTCAGTTGTGAAGCCAGGCGGACGTTCTGACCATTACGTCCAATCGCCTGAGCCAGGTTACCGGCTTCAACCGCGATATCCATGGTGTGTTTGTCTTCATCCACCACGATAGAAGCGACGTCTGCTGGCGCCATTGCGTTAATCACGAACTGCGCCGGGTTATCATCCCACAGGACGATATCGATACGCTCGCCGCCCAGTTCGGTAGAAACCGCCTGAACGCGCGCACCGCGCATACCCACACAGGCGCCGACCGGATCAATACGCTTGTCGTTGGTCTTAACGGCGATTTTCGCACGTGAACCCGGATCGCGAGCAGCCGCTTTAATTTCGATCACTTCTTCGCCAATTTCCGGCACTTCAATGCGGAACAGCTCTATCAGCATTTCCGGTTTGGAACGGGTTACGAACAGCTGCGCACCGCGCGCTTCCGGGCGTACAGAGTAAAGAACGCCACGGATACGGTCACCTGGGCGGAAGTTTTCACGCGGCAGCATGTCTTCACGCAGGATCACGGCTTCAGCATTGCTGCCCAGATCCAGAGAAATGTTGTCGCGGTTAACTTTCTTCACCACACCGGTGACGATTTCGCCTTCGTGTTCGCGGAATTGATCGACAACCATTGCGCGTTCGGCTTCACGTACTTTCTGTACGATAACCTGTTTCGCGGTCTGGGTGGTGATACGGTCAAAGGTGACAGATTCAATCTGATCTTCAACATATTCGCCCACGTTCAGGCTTTCGTCTTCGAAGCGTGCCGCTTCCAGCGTAATTTCTTTGGTGGGCTGAGTAACTTCTTCTACGATTACCCAACGACGGAAGGTATCGAAATCACCGCTTTTACGATCGATTTCTACGCGAACGTCGATCTCTTGCTCATATTTTTTCTTTGTTGCTGTAGCCAGCGCACTTTCCAGCGCTTCAAAAATTTTCTCGCGTGGCAGCGCTTTTTCGTTGGATACGGCTTCAACAACAGCCAAAATTTCTTTGTTCATCGCGGGCTTTTCACCTCAATCCAGACTGTTAAAAGTGGGGAACCAGGTTCGCCTTCTGGATATTACTCAGCGCGAACACTTCATCTTTACCTTCGACTGTGACCGTGATCATCTCACCATCCACCGCTTTGATAACGCCCTGCCATTTACGACGGTTTTGTACCGCCATACGAAGAACCAGCGTCACTTCTTCACCCAGGAAACGCACGTAGTGTTCAGCTGTGAACAGAGGACGGTCGAGACCCGGAGAGGAGACTTCCAGGTTGTAGGCAACGGTGATTGGGTCTTCGACATCCATCACGGCGCTTACCTGATGGCTCACATCAGCACAATCATCAACATTGATGCCATCTTCACTATCAATATAGATGCGCAGTGTGGATGTGCGACCACGAATAAATTCGATGCCGACCAACTCGTAGCCCAGGGCTTCAACTGGCGCTGTAATCATCTCTGTTAATTTTTGCTCTAATGTGGACAAGCCCACCCCCAAGACATAAAAAAAGGGCCTAAAGCCCAGTTATTCTGTAGTCAGATAACAAAAAACCCCGATAAATCGGGGCTTTATATAACTGAACCCTATAACCGCACCTGCGGTTCGGAAAACCTTCCGAAAGAATTTTTTTCAAATCCAGCTACGAAGGCCTAAGTCTTCACAGTATATTTGAAAAAGAACTCTAAGGGAAAGTGGTTGCGGGGGCCGGATTTGAACCGACGACCTTCGGGTTATGAGCCCGACGAGCTACCAGGCTGCTCCACCCCGCGCCTGAAACGTGGCAAATTTTACTCGTTTTGGGTAAAAAATGCAAATACTGCTGGGATTTGGTACCGAGGACGGGACGTAAAATCTGTGCACAGTATATTGATTCACTATGCGGTATGTCAACCTTGTTACGACTATGCAAATCAATGAATGCTGCCCAGCGAATATTCGACCAGATAAATGTGTCACCCGCGCCGTTATTTAACGAAATTATCACTAAACTCTTCCTGTCATCCAGAAAAGATGATTAAATGAAAACTCACTTATTTTGCATAAAAATGCAATTAGTATAATAAGCCGACCTCTTCACCAGTCTATCAAGCAGGGTTTTATTTTATGACGACGATTCTCAAGCATCTCCCGGTAGGTCAACGTATTGGTATCGCTTTTTCCGGCGGCCTGGACACCAGTGCAGCACTGCTGTGGATGCGACAAAAAGGGGCTGTCCCATATGCATATACTGCGAATTTGGGCCAGCCGGATGAGGATGACTATGACGCCATTCCTCGCCGTGCAATGGAATATGGTGCTGAGAATGCTCGCCTGGTAGATTGCCGTAAGCAACTGGTTGCCGAAGGGATCGCAGCGATTCAGTGCGGTGCATTCCACAACACCACCGGCGGACTGACCTATTTCAATACCACTCCGCTGGGCCGTGCTGTCACCGGCACTATGCTGGTTGCGGCCATGAAAGAAGATGGCGTTAATATCTGGGGTGACGGTAGCACCTATAAAGGTAACGATATTGAACGCTTCTATCGTTACGGTCTGCTGACCAACGCCGAACTGCAGATTTACAAACCATGGCTGGATACCGATTTTATCGATGAACTCGGTGGTCGCCATGAGATGTCCGAATTTATGATTGCCTGTGGTTTCGACTACAAGATGTCCGTTGAGAAAGCGTACTCCACGGACTCCAATATGCTCGGGGCGACCCACGAAGCAAAAGACCTTGAGTTTCTGAACTCCAGCGTCAAAATCGTCAACCCGATTATGGGCGTGAAATTCTGGGATGAGAGCGTGAAGATCCCGGCAGAAGAAGTCACCGTGCGTTTTGAGCAGGGTCATCCGGTAGCGCTGAACGGTAAAACCTTCAGCGACGACGTTGAGATGATGCTGGAAGCCAACCGCATCGGCGGCCGTCACGGTCTGGGTATGAGCGATCAGATTGAAAACCGTATCATTGAAGCAAAAAGCCGGGGCATCTACGAAGCTCCGGGGATGGCATTGCTGCACATCGCCTATGAGCGTCTGCTGACCGGGATTCACAACGAAGACACCATCGAGCAGTATCACGCGCACGGTCGCCAGCTTGGTCGTCTGTTGTATCAGGGCCGCTGGTTTGACTCTCAGGCGCTGATGCTGCGTGACGGTCTACAGCGTTGGGTTGCCAGCCAGATTACGGGTGAAGTGACGCTGGAACTGCGTCGCGGTAATGATTACTCAATCCTCAACACCGTGTCTGACAATCTGACTTACAAACCAGAACGTCTGACGATGGAAAAAGGCGACTCGGTATTCTCTCCGGATGATCGTATCGGTCAGTTGACCATGCGTAATCTGGATATCACTGATACCCGCGAGAAGCTGTTCGGTTATGCGCAGTCTGGTCTGCTGACCGCCTCTTCCACAACCGGCCTGCCGCAGGTTGAGAATCTGGAAAACAAGGTGAAGTAAATATTCATCATCTTCAGGCCGCGAAAGCGGCCTTTTTTATGCGCAGAAAATAGGGATGTTCTGTTACCCTGAGGCCTGATAAGCCTGGCACCATCAGGTATTGTAATAGTCGGATGGCGTCCTAAATGTCTTATCCGACCTACAGAACTACCACAAATGACAGACGAAAAAAAAGACGCTTTGCAGCGTCTTTTTTTTGGAATTTGGTACCGAGGATGGGACTCGAACCCACAAGCCCGTTAGGGCACTACCACCTCAAGGTAGCGTGTCTACCAATTCCACCACCTCGGTACAGAATACTTAGCGTGGGATATCGCTGGTCGGCTGAGCCGGAGCAGCTGGCTGAGTTTGCTCGGTTTTCGCCGGTGCACTCAGATTTTCCCACTCACTTCCTTTATTGGTCTTATTGCTGTTCATGTTACCCAGCACCAGACTGATGATGAAGAACAAGGTTCCTAATACAGCTGTCATGCGGGTCATGAAGTTACCAGAACCACTTGAACCAAACAGAGTACCAGAAGCGCCTGCGCCAAAAGAGGCTCCCATATCAGCGCCTTTGCCTTGCTGCAGCATGATCAAGCCTACCAGGCCAATTGCCACAATAAGGAAAACTACTAAAAGAGCTTCGTGCATAATCAACCTGTTCCTTGCGGAGTTGCCGCGTACAATGCTTCGACCATTAAAGCGGGAATGTTTACTGTTTCCCACTGAAGCGGGTGTGAATACTAACCAAAGCGAATAACCTTCGCAAGGGCAATTTGTTGGCATTGTATCAACTGCGGAAAAAATCGCCACATCAATCAAAAACGCAGCAACTTCTCCCAGCATCTCTGCATGACGGCGCGTTGATCGTCAAGATTCGCCCATACCACAACGGGGATTTCACAAATCAGGTCAGCGTTTTCTGGCCAGCAGTGAATAATTTGCTGGTTCACCAACTCTTCCGCCACCATCGATTCGGGTAACCATGCCATTCCCATATGCCGCAGCACCATTTCTCGTATCGTTTCGCTTAAACCACTCTCAAACACTTTTTTCAGACGTGGGCGGACGCGTTGTTCAGCTGGCTCAATAATGCGTCTGACAAAGGTGTAGTCGCTATAGCATAGCCATGGGATCGGCGCATGCGGATCGTTAAGCGCATTAGCCAACTGCGCAGAAATAACCGGTATAAATCGCTCATACCGCCATAGTGAACGTTTTAACCCTCCGGCAATCTCCAGCCCCGGCTGCGAAGACGGTAAATCGTAGGTCACCAGAAGATCGATTTGCCGATCTATCAAGGCGTTAAAGTGGTTGTCTATCCCCTGAATACTGGCATTAACCGTAAAATTTAACTGCGGTTCGCTCTGTCGCAGATAGTTGATCATATCCGGCAGGATATTCACCGACAGCGTATGCAGGCTAACCATCACCAGCGTATTGTCCGTTGCTGGCGTCATCGCCGATAGCTCGTGCCGCGCCTCTGTTAGTGTACTGAGGACGTGCCGGGCATAGGGTTCAAAGCGTTCACCATAGCGTGTCAGCGTAACGGGGGTCGTGGTCCGGTCAAACAACGGCACCCCTAACACCTCTTCCAGCGCCTTTATACGCCGACTGAGTGCGGGTTGAGTAATATGCCGCTGCGCCGCGGCCTGAGAGTAGTTTCCATGCTGACTCAATGCCAGAAAATCTTCCAGCCACTTACAATCCACGTTGAACTCTCCACCATGCCATAACCGCATCCTCCAATACCAAATCGGTAATAGTCATAGTTATAGTAATGGCTTTATGGTGGGCATCATAACAACAATATTCCTTTTCACCTGCCGACTCTCACCCACGACGTTTGACAGGACCGATATGTTTACTTTATTGACCAATGCCCGTGTTTTTTCTCCCGAGGATTTAGGCCTCTGCTCCCTGCTCATTCATGCCGACCGAATTGTGGCGGTAGAAAAAGATCTTTCCCTGTTTGATGGCGTCGACGAGGTCATCGATTGTCATGGCAAATGGGTTATCCCAGGCATTATCGATCAGCATGTCCATCTTACCGGTGGCGGTGGCGAGGCTGGATTTGCCAGCCGAACGCCAGCCGTCAAGCTACGCGATCTGATTCAGGCAGGTATTACCACGGTTGTCGGCGTGTTAGGTACCGATGCCATTTCTCGTTCGCCCAAAGACCTCTACGCCAAAATGCAGTCTCTCAACCTTGAGGGATTACGCGCATTTATGCATACGGGAGCCTACGCGGTACCCAGCCCAACCATTACGCGATCCATCCGCGATGACATGACCTTCATTCCGGCGATTCTTGGCGTCAAAATCGCCCTCGCCGATCACCGTGGTTCTTACCCCTCTTTCCAGGAATTGCTGAGAATAGTAAGCGATATCCGTGTGGCTTCCCTGCTGGCAGGCAAAAAAGGGTTACTGCATGTACATCTGGGGAATCTGCCTGAAGGGATGTCACAGCTTATTGAGCTGTGTGATGCAGGCATTCCGATTCACCACATTTCACCGACCCATGTTGCGAGAACAGCGCCCTTGTTCGAACAGGCGATTGCGTTCGCTCATCGTGGCGGCCATATCGACGTTACGTCTGGCGGTAGTCGCTTTATGCCTCAGGAGCAGGCAATCCTCCACGCTCTGGAAGCCCAGGTTCCAGCCGATCGCATCACGATCAGCTCTGATGGTAATGGCAGCGTTCCGCGCTTTAACGCCCAGGGTATTGTGGAAGGCTTAAGCGCGGCACCGGTCGCTGGTAACCTTAATCTTCTTCCTCGTCTGATTGATGTGGGGATCCCGGTGCCACAAGCGATCGCGATGTTGACGGCAAACGTTGCGCGCTCGTTGGGTATTTCCGGCGGCGTGCTCTGCGCCGGGGAACGTGCCGATATCTGTGTACTCAATGATGACCTCTCGCTGGCCCATCTGTTCGCTGCGGGTAAGCCGTTGCTGCGGGATGGCGAGTGCCTGGTTACTGGCAACTTCGAGTAAGGGGGCAAGAATGTCATTATTATTGGCGCTAATTGCCATCATTTTTGCCGGACGTCTGATCCTCAAAAAGTATCATCCCCAGTCAGTGTTGCTGTTGACCGGGATTGTGCTGCTGCTTATCGCGCATTTTAGCGGGATGACCACGCTCAGTGACCTGGTGAAAAAAAGCACCGGATTCGGCCCCTTTGATGCCTTTGAGTTTATTCGCGATACCCTGAGCGTGCGCCTCGGCGGCCTTGGGCTGCAAATTATGCTGATTGGTGGTTTCGCTACATATATGTCGGCCATTGGCGCAAGCCAGGTGCTGGTTCGGGTGACGTCTCGCCCTTTGCAACGCCTGAACTCACCGTATCTGCTGTTGGGGCTGGCGCTGTTGCTGGGTCAATTCCTGTCGCTGTTTATCAGCAGCGCCACCGGGCTGGGTCTGCTGTTGATGGCGACGCTCTACCCGCTGCTGACCCGTCTTGGCTGTAGCCGCGCTGCCGTTGCCGCCGTTATCGCCAGTACCTGTGCGGTTGAATTTGGTCCCGGTTCCGGCAACTCGGTTCTCGCCGCCAAAACCGCAGGCATCGAGGTGGTGAACTATTTCGTGCAGGATCAGTTGCCGATCGTCGTCCCCGTTATTCTGTTCATCGCCCTGTTACATATTGTTGTGCAACGCTTTTTCGACCATCGGGAAAGCGGTGACGGTGTGGCTCAGCAGATGCAGACATTAACGTCGACCGATGAAACTGAAGCACCGATCGCCTGGCTTTTTCTGCCCATGCTGCCGCTGGTGTTGATGCTGGTGTGCAGTGATTTAGTATTCAGTTCGCTCAAAATTACGCTGGATACCGCCGTACTGATTAGCCTCGCCATTACCCTGGTTTGTGAGTATTGCCGTCATCGTAAGGCGCGCGAGGTGATGGCAGGCGTACAAAAAGTCTTCGACAGCATGGGCAGCGTTTTTGCTACCGTCGTCACGCTGATTATCGCCGGTGAAGTCTTTTCAGCCGGACTGAAAGCCATTGGCGCCGTCGATGCGCTGCTGTCGCTTTCCGGTGAATTTGGCCTCAGCGCCGCCTCTATTATCCTGCTGATGACCCTTATCACCTTTGCAATTTCAGCGCTAATGGGCTCAGGAAATGCGGCGTTTTTCTCCTTCGCCCCGATGGTACCGGACATCAGCCGTCATATCGGTAGCGACATCGCAGTCATGATGTTGCCTATCCAGATATCGGCGGGGATTGGTCGTACGTTATCCCCCATTGCCGGCGTCATCATTGCTATCGCGGGAATTGCAGGCGTCTCACCTGTGGACATTGTTAAGCGCACCGCGATTCCGATGCTGGGCGGTTGGTTACTGATGATTGCGCTGACCTTTGCCCGGTCAGGGCATTTGCTGGCGGTTCTGCCGTGGCTGGCAGTCCTTGTAATATTAATGATCGGTGGTTACTTCTGGCAGCGCCGACATAAACAGTCGCTTCCCGTACAGTAAAAAAAAACCGGAGTCCCAGACTCCGGTTTTCACTGTTTTTAGTGATTACACCGCTTTGACGGCATCGGCAATACGGTGAGCGAATTCAGTCACCTGAGCTTCATCTTCACCTTCAACCATCACGCGAATTAACGGTTCTGTACCTGACTTACGCAGCAGAACACGTCCGCGATTGCCCAGTGCAGCTTCAACTTCAGCCATCACCGCTTTCACGTTTTCATGTTCCAGCGGATCGCCGCTACCTGCGGTGTAACGTACGTTAACCAGCAATTGCGGGAACATTTTCATGCCGCTGCACAGGTCGTGCAAACTCATATGGTTACGCACCATCGCCGCCAGTACCTGCAGACCTGCAACGATACCGTCACCGGTGGTGGTTTTGTCCAGCAGGATCACATGGCCTGAGTTTTCAGCACCGATACGCCAGCCTTTTTCCTGCATTTTTTCCAGTACATAGCGGTCGCCGACTTTCGCACGGGCAAACGGAATACCCAACTGTTTCAGGGCCAGCTCGAGGCCCATATTGCTCATCAGCGTGCCTACCGCGCCACCGCGCAGTTGCCCCTGACGCAGGGCTTCACGGGCAATGATGTACATGATCTGATCGCCATCGACCTTATTGCCTTCGTGGTCAACCATAATGACGCGGTCGCCGTCACCATCCAGCGCAATACCCAGATCGGCTTTTTCCGCCATCACACGCGCCTGTAGGGCACGGACGTCGGTAGCGCCGACTTCTTCATTGATATTCACACCGTTTGGCTCACAGCCAATAGCAATCACGTTTGCGCCCAGCTCACGCAGTACACTTGGCGCAATATGGTACGTCGCACCATTAGCGCAATCCACCACGATTTTAAGCTCACTCAGGCTCAATTCATTCGGGAAGGTGCCTTTGCAAAACTCGATATAACGACCGGCAGCATCAACGATACGGGTAGCTTTACCCAGTTCAGCCGAGTCCACGCAGGTGATCGCTTTTTCCATTTCGGCTTCGATAGCTTCTTCAACCGCATCCGGCAGTTTAGTCCCATCGATGGAGAAGAATTTAATCCCGTTGTCATAGTACGGGTTGTGCGAAGCAGAGATAACAATCCCGGCTTCAGCACGGAAGGTGCGCGTCAGATATGCAACAGCAGGTGTTGGCATTGGGCCTGTGAAAGAAGCCGACAGTCCGGCGGCAGCCAGACCCGCTTCCAGTGCGGACTCCAGCATATAGCCAGAAATACGCGTATCTTTGCCGATAATAATTTTACGTGAACCATGACGTGCCAGCACTTTTCCTGCAGCCCAACCCAGTTTGAGCACAAAGTCAGGGGTAATTGGGGCGTCGCCTACGCGACCACGGATCCCATCGGTGCCAAAATATTTACGATTACTCATAGCGTTTTTTTTCCTTTGCAGACAATGTGGCTTCCACCACACGCATCGCTTCTACGGTTTCTTTGACGTCATGGACACGAACGATATGCGCCCCTTGCATTGCGGCAATGACCGCACACGCAAGGCTACCGCTCAGGCGTTCGGATGGCCCTACATTCAGCAACTGGCCAACCATTGATTTTCGTGACATTCCAACCAGCAATGGCAGATTAAAATGATGAAACTCAGCCAAACGTGCCAGTAATGTGTAGTTGTGAGTGAGATTTTTACCGAATCCGAACCCGGGGTCGAGCAACAATTTATCTTTTGTGATTCCAGCCTGCTCGCAGCGTGCTATTTGTTCAACAAAGTAACGATTTACATCAGCAAAAACATTCTCGTACTTTGGTGCTTCCTGCATGGTTTTCGGCTGACCCTGCATATGCATCAGACAAATCGGTAATCCGGTTTCTGCTGCGGCTTCCAGCGCCCCAGGCTCCGAGAGTGAGCGAATGTCATTAATGATATGTGCGCCGACTCTGGCGCACTCGCGAATCACTTCTGCTTTTGAAGTATCGACCGAAATCCACACTTCAAAACGCTGAGCAATCGCCTCCACCACCGGGATCACTCGCTGCAACTCTTCTTCCACGCTCACATCGGCCGCGCCTGGACGCGTGGATTCACCACCCACATCAATGATAGTCGCCCCGGCGTTAATCATCAGGTTTGCGTGTTTTACCGCCTCAACCAGAGAGTTGTGCGCACCACCATCGGAAAAGGAATCTGGCGTGACGTTCAAAATCCCCATGACGTGCGGATGGCTGAGATCCAGTGAAGACCCCTGAGCAAAGAGTTTCATAGTTTTATCCCTGATAACATCTTGAATATACAAATAAGAAAAACCCCGGGGCAAGCCCCAGGGTTTTAAATTAAAACACGGTCATCATCAACGATAACTTATTTGTCGCCCAGTTGCTCTGACATGGTGCCAGAGTCCGGCGCACGCGGTTCATCAACCGGACGCGGCGCACTCGGCTTGCCGGTGCTGCCAGAGCTGTTGTTAGAAGAACCCGGTTCTTCCCAACCCGCTGGCGGACGTACCTCGCGGCGAGCCATCAGATCATCAATCTGCGGCGCATCGATGGTCTCATATTTCATGAGCGCATCTTTCATCGAGTGCAGAATGTCCATGTTTTCGTTCAGCAGACGACGCGCACGGTCATAGTTACGCTCAATCAGCAGTTTAACTTCCTGATCGATAATACGAGCCGTTTCATCGGACATATGTTTAGCTTTCGCCACAGAACGTCCCAGGAACACTTCGCCTTCTTCTTCAGCGTACAGCAACGGACCGAGTTTCTCGGAGAAGCCCCACTGAGTAACCATGTTACGCGCCAGGTTAGTCGCGACTTTAATGTCGTTCGACGCACCGGTAGAAACATGTTCAACACCGTAGATGATCTCTTCGGCCAGACGACCGCCGTACAGCGTGGAGATCTGACTTTCCAGTTTCTGACGACTGGCGCTGATAGCGTCGCCTTCAGGCAGGAAGAAGGTCACACCCAGCGCACGACCGCGCGGGATAATCGTTACTTTGTGCACCGGATCGTGTTCCGGTACCAGGCGACCGATAATCGCGTGGCCTGCTTCGTGATACGCGGTAGATTCTTTCTGCGCTTCCGTCATCACCATGGAGCGACGTTCCGCACCCATCATGATTTTGTCTTTCGCTTTCTCGAATTCAACCATCGATACAACACGCTTGTTGCCACGAGCTGCAAACAGCGCCGCTTCGTTGACCAGGTTCGCGAGATCCGCACCGGAGAAGCCAGGCGTACCACGTGCAATGATTGCCGCATCGATATCCGGAGACAGCGGTACGCGACGCATATGCACTTTCAGGATCTGTTCACGACCGCGGACATCCGGCAGACCAACCACAACCTGACGGTCGAAACGGCCTGGACGCAGCAGCGCAGGGTCAAGAACGTCCGGACGGTTAGTTGCCGCGATAACGATAATGCCTTCGTTACCTTCGAAGCCGTCCATCTCAACCAGCATCTGGTTCAGTGTCTGCTCACGTTCATCGTGACCACCGCCCAGACCTGCACCACGCTGGCGGCCTACGGCGTCGATTTCATCGATGAAGATGATGCACGGTGCCGCTTTCTTGGCTTGTTCGAACATGTCACGCACACGAGATGCACCGACACCCACGAACATTTCCACGAAATCAGAACCGGAAATGGTGAAGAAAGGAACCTTCGCTTCACCTGCGATAGCTTTCGCCAGCAGGGTTTTACCCGTACCCGGAGGACCGACCATCAGGACGCCTTTCGGGATTTTACCGCCCAGCTTCTGGAAACGGCTCGGCTCGCGCAGATACTCAACCAGCTCAGCAACTTCTTCTTTTGCTTCGTCGCAACCAGCAACGTCCGCAAAAGTCGTTTTGATCTGATCTTCCGTCAGCATGCGCGCTTTGCTCTTACCGAACGACATGGCACCTTTGCCACCACCGCCCTGCATTTGACGCATGAAGAAGATCCAGACACCAATCAGCAGCAGCATTGGGAACCAGGAAATGAAGATAGAAGCCAGCAGGCTCGGCTCTTCAGGCGGTTCACCAACAACCTTGACGTTTTTGGTCAGCAGGTTATCAAGCAGCTTCGGATCGTTAACCGGAATGTAGGTCGTGTAACGGTTACTATCTTTCTTGGTAACGTTAATCTCACGTCCGTTGATCTTCGCTTCACGAACCTGGTCCTGATTGACCTCTTGCAGGAAGGTAGAGTAATCAACCTTACGGCCATTAGACTCGCTGGGCCCAAAGCTCTGGAATACTGACATCAGCACAACGGCAATGACCAGCCAGAGAATTAGGTTTTTCGCCATGTCACTCAAGGGATTAACCTCATATTACAACTGTGTTAAAAACAGCGTCAGGATACTCTATATCCAGTTTCTTTCAAACTTTCGTTTGAAATCTACCGG
>NZ_JAHLRC010000060.1:0-25593 GCF_018919545.1 Citrobacter sp. S46_ASV_140 | reverse complement strand
ACTTCGAACGTAAGTTCCAGTTAGCGGAGAACATTCATGTTCGCGGCGCGAACCTGGTGAATGGTCTGCTGTATATCGATCTCGAACGCGTGATTCCCGAGGCGAACAAGCCGCGCCGCATCGAAATCAACTAATTCTGTGGGCCGCTTCAGGCGGCCCTGCTAAGCAATCGGCTTGCCGTCAGGGAGCCAAAAGGTACTTACTCGCTTCTTAGAAGGAGATTATTATGCGTAACTACGATTTATCCCCACTGCTGCGTCAATGGATCGGTTTTGACAAACTGGCCAATGCCTTGCAAAACACTGGCGAAAGCCAGAGCTTCCCGCCTTATAACATCGAAAAGAGCGATGATAACCACTACCGCATTACCCTTGCGTTAGCCGGTTTCCGCCAGGAAGATCTGGATATTCAACTGGAAGGCACACGCCTGACCGTGAAAGGTACGCCGCAGCAGCCGGAAAAAGAGACCAAATGGTTGCATCAGGGGCTGGTCACTCAGCCGTTCAGCCTGAGCTTTACGCTGGCTGAAAATATGGAAGTCTCCGGCGCAAGCTTCACTAACGGCTTGCTGCATATCGATTTGACCCGGAATGAACCTGAAACCATCGCTCCACAACGTATCGCCATCAGCGAACGTCCCGTATTAGACAGTTAAATAGCTCCATGCCTTTGCCCCGCCAGAAATGACGGGGCTTTTTTGTGCCTCAGCCCACATGAAACTATGATCTGGGAGGGCAGGATGCCGGAAGCGCTGCCATTGCCAGAAAAAAGCATTCAGCAATTTCAAATCGACGTGAAGAAAAACAGTAAAGAACGTCCTTCTTAAGCGCTCCTGGGCGCTCTGTAGCATGATAATGTGCGCCACTCTGCATTCATGCCTGAACGGTTCAGTCATAATCTTCGTTAAATAAAATGTTATTCACAGGGAACAGGAAAATGAGTGATATAGCATTGACGGTCAGCGTTCTGGCAATGGTGGCAGTTGTCGGATTATGGATCGGCAACATAAAAATACGTGGTGTTGGTTTTGGCATCGGAGGCGTGCTGTTCGGCGGTATTATTGTCGGGCATTTTGTCGATCAGGCAGGGATGACCCTGAGCGGTGACATGCTGCATTTTATTCAGGAATTTGGCCTGATTCTTTTCGTCTACACCATCGGTATTCAGGTGGGGCCGGGCTTTTTTGCGTCACTGCGCGTTTCGGGCCTACGGCTGAATCTGTTTGCCGTGCTGATTGTTATCATGGGTGGCCTGGTCACCGCGATCCTGCATAAGATTTTTGCCATTCCCCTTCCCGTGGTGCTGGGCATTTTTTCCGGTGCGGTCACCAATACTCCGGCGTTAGGCGCGGGGCAGCAGATTCTGCGCGATCTGGGTACTCCTGTTGATGTGGTGGATCAGATGGGGATGAGCTATGCCATGGCTTATCCTTTTGGTATCTGCGGTATTTTGCTCACTATGTGGCTGATGCGCCTTATTTTTCGCGTTAACGTCGATGCCGAAGCCCATCAGCATGAATCCACGCTGACCAACGGACACGCTCTGATTCAGACGATGAATATCCGTGTGGAAAACCCGAACCTCAACAATATGGCGATTCAGGATGTCCCAATCCTGAACAGCGACAAAATCATCTGCTCACGTTTAAAACGTGAAGAAACATTGATGGTGCCGTCGCCGGGGACGATTATTCAGATGGGCGACCTGCTACACCTGGTTGGTCAGCCTGCTGATCTGCACAATGCGCAGGTGGTGATTGGGCAGGAGGTGGACACATCGCTGTCGACGCGAGGCACCGATTTACGCGTTGAGCGCGTGGTGGTGACCAACGAACAGGTGCTGGGGAAACGAATCCGCGACCTGCATTTCAAAGAACGTTACGACGTGGTTATCTCCCGTCTGAACCGTGCGGGGGTTGAGCTGGTAGCCAGCAGCGACGCCAGCCTGCAGTTTGGCGACATCCTCAATCTGGTTGGCCGACCTTCCTCGATTGATACTGTTGCCAATGTGGTGGGTAACGCCCAGCAAAAACTGCAGCAAGTGCAGATGCTGCCGGTATTTATCGGGATCGGGCTGGGTGTTCTGCTGGGTTCAATCCCGCTGTTCATTCCTGGGTTCCCGGTGGCGCTAAAACTGGGGCTGGCCGGTGGGCCACTGATTATGGCCTTGATCCTGGGGCGTATTGGCAGCATCGGTAAGTTGTATTGGTTTATGCCCCCCAGCGCTAACCTGGCGCTGCGAGAGTTGGGTATCGTGCTGTTTCTCGCAGTGGTTGGTCTGAAGTCAGGCGGTGATTTTGTTCATACCCTGACGCAGGGGGATGGCCTGAGCTGGGTGGGCTACGGTATTTTCATCACCGCGATTCCGCTGATTACTGTGGGGCTGTTGGCGAGGATTTTCGTCAAAATGAACTACCTCACGCTGTGCGGCATGCTGGCTGGCTCAATGACCGATCCGCCTGCACTGGCATTTGCTAACAACCTGCATGCCACCAGCGGGGCAGCGGCGCTGTCGTATGCGACCGTTTATCCGCTGGTGATGTTCCTGCGAATTATCACGCCGCAACTGCTGGCGGTGATTTTTTGGGGGATGGGTTAGTCAGGTTGAGTCTGGGTGGACGCGCCGTAAGTGGTAGTCCACCTGGTACTCGCTGGCGTTTCTGAACATCACCGAATAATTCAAAAACTCCCCGCTATCGCTGTAGGACAGTGAGGTAATCCGCAGCAATGGCGTCTGTTCAGGTACGTTCATCTGCGCGGAAAGCTGCTTATCGGCAAGAACGGGAGTCAGACTTTCATAGTTGCCGCTGATAGTTATTCCGCACTCTTTCTCGATGTAATCGAATTTTGACCCTTCCAGATGCGCCAGCGATAAATTACGGAATAATTTTACCGGCATGTAGCTGTCTTCAAGCAT
This sequence comes from Citrobacter sp. S46_ASV_140, assembly GCF_018919545.1. Lineage (NCBI taxonomy): Bacteria > Pseudomonadati > Pseudomonadota > Gammaproteobacteria > Enterobacterales > Enterobacteriaceae > Citrobacter > Citrobacter sp. S46_ASV_140. The sequence continues at coordinate 22,677 of NZ_JAHLRC010000060.1, read as the reverse complement.
CAGCGGCTTGCCGTCCACATAGCGAACGCGACGTGAGAAGTAGATGCGTTCATTAATCTGGATACGCAGTTGGCTGGCAATTGCTGGTGGTGCGGGCATCACTTCAAATACCAGTACTTCACTGGTGACCTCTTTCCCTTGTCGCTTCAGTACTTCCGCCAGTCCGGTCAGGTTTGTGGTTTCATGATGGACATCTTTGCGCGCCACATAAGTTCCGCTCCCATGACGGCGTACGACCAATCCCCAGCCAATCAACATATCAATTGCTTTACGGATCGTCATTCGTGAAACCGCGAACTCTTGGGCAAGCTTTTTTTCACCCGGCAACGGGCTACCGATGTTGTAATCAGACGAATTCAGGCGAATTCGTAGTCGTTCCGCAATTGATTTGTAGATCACTACCAGACCTCTTTTTTCTTTTAATTACTGCACCATAAACCTTTTGATGTCTAACTTTTACGTAAAAAGTAGACCTCATTGCCGAAATTAAAACCATGAAAGCGATCACGAATCGCAGCGGCATGCCATGTCTGAAGGATCGCAACTTTCTATTCTCGTATCAGGCCAGCAATCACTACAAAAAAGGCCTCTCCCCTACTGGTTGTTATATGAGGATGTGAAAATGCTCAGTCAAATACAACGCTTTGGCGGCGCGATGTTCACCCCGGTGCTGCTGTTTCCCTTTGCCGGTATCGTCGTCGGTATCGCTATTATGCTGCGCAACCCGCTGTTTGTGGGTGAAGCGCTTACCGATCCCAACAGTTTGTTCGCACAAATCGTTCATATCATCGAAGAAGGTGGCTGGACGGTATTTCGCAATATGCCGCTGATTTTCGCCGTTGGTCTGCCGATCGGTCTGGCGAAACAGGCTCAGGGGCGCGCTTGTCTGGCGGTACTGGTCAGCTTTCTTACGTGGAATTACTTCATCAATGCCATGGGCATGACTTGGGGACATTTCTTCGGCGTGGATTTTAGCGCAGACCCGACGGCAGGTAGCGGCTTAACGATGATGGCCGGGATTAAAACACTTGATACCAGCATTATCGGCGCCATTGTCATTTCCGGTATTGTTACTGCCTTGCATAACCGTTATTTCGACAAACCCTTGCCAGTATTTCTCGGTATTTTTCAGGGAACATCGTTTGTGGTGATCATTGCCTTTCTGGTGATGATTCCCTGTGCCTGGCTGACGCTGCTGGGTTGGCCAAAGGTGCAGATGGGGATTGAATCTCTGCAAGCTTTTCTGCGTTCTGCGGGGGCGCTGGGGGTATGGGTGTATACCTTCCTTGAGCGTATTTTGATCCCGACCGGGCTGCATCACTTCGTCTATGGTCCATTTATCTTCGGCCCTGCGGCGGTGGAAGGCGGCATCCAGGTCTACTGGGCGCAGCATTTGCAGGAATTCAGCCAAAGCACAGAGTCGCTGAAAACACTGTTCCCGGAAGGGGGTTTTGCCCTGCACGGCAACTCGAAAATCTTTGGTTCATTAGGTATTGCTCTGGCGCTTTACTTCACGGCCTCTCCGGAAAACCGGGTGAAGGTGGCGGGACTGCTGATCCCCGCCACGCTGACGGCCGTGCTGGTGGGGATCACCGAACCGCTGGAGTTCACCTTCCTGTTTATCTCACCCTTGCTGTTTGCTGTACACGCCGTGCTGGCGGCGTCTATGGCAACGGTGATGTATCTCTGTGGGGTGGTAGGCAATATGGGCGGCGGCCTGCTTGATCAGTTCTTGCCGCAAAACTGGATCCCGATGTTCCACAACCATGCCGGAATGATGTTCACCCAGATAGCGATTGGCCTGGCCTTTACTGCACTCTATTTTGCCATCTTCCGCGCGCTGATCCTGCGCTTCAACCTGAAAACGCCGGGCCGGGAAGATAGCGAAATCAAACTCTACACCAAAGCTGACTATAAAGCCGCGCGTGGGCAAACCACCGCCGCTGCGCCAGACACCAAACTGGGACAGGCGGCCGGTTTTCTGCAAGCGTTAGGCGGCGCAGGCAATATCGAAAGTATTAATAACTGCGCCACTCGCCTGCGGATTGCGCTTCACGACATGGCGAAAACGCAAAGCGATGACGTCTTCAAAGCGCTGGGTGCACACGGTGTTGTGCGTCGCGGCAATGGTATTCAGGTCATTGTTGGTTTACACGTCCCTCAGGTACGCGACCAGCTCGAAACGCTAATGAAATCTACTTTATCAAACGAACAGATCCCCATGACGGAGGCAGTATCATGAAAAAATTCTCAGTGGTTATCGCAGGTGGTGGTAGTACCTTTACGCCGGGCATCGTGCTGATGTTGCTGGCAAATCAGGACCGTTTCCCGCTTCGTGCGCTGAAATTTTATGACAACGATGGCGCGCGTCAGGAGGTGATTGCCGAGGCGTGTAAAATCATCCTCAAAGAGCAGGCGCCGGAGATAGAGTTTAGTTACACCACCGATCCCAAAACTGCGTTTACCGATGTTGATTTCGTGATGGCACATATCCGCGTGGGTAAATACCCAATGCGTGAACAAGACGAGAAAATCCCGTTACGTCACGGGGTGTTAGGCCAGGAAACCTGTGGGCCGGGCGGGATTGCCTACGGCATGCGATCTATTGGCGGTGTGCTGGAACTGGTGGATTATATGGAAAAATATTCACCAAACGCCTGGATGCTTAACTACTCTAACCCGGCGGCAATTGTGGCTGAAGCCACGCGTAGACTGCGTCCAAATGCGAAAATCCTCAATATTTGCGATATGCCCATCGGTATTGAAGGACGGATGGCGCAGATCGTCGGCCTTAAAGATCGTAAACAGATGCGCGTGCGCTACTACGGGCTGAACCACTTTGGCTGGTGGACATCAATTGAAGATCTCCAGGGTAACGATTTGATGCCGAAGCTGCGTGAATACGTGGCGAAGCATGGCTATGTGCCGCCATCGAACGACCCGCATACGGAGGCGAGCTGGAACGATACCTTCGCTAAGGCGAAGGATGTGCAGGCGCTGGATCCGGACACCATGCCAAATACCTACCTGAAATACTATCTGTTCCCGGATTACGTGGTCCAGCACTCCAATCCGCAGCGTACCCGTGCCAACGAGGTTATGGATCACCGCGAAAAACAGGTGTTCGGTTCCTGCCGGGCCATTATTGAGGCGGGCCATTCTGCGGCCGGTGAACTGGAGATTGACGAACATGCTTCCTACATTGTTGATCTGGCGGCGGCCATCGCCTTTAACACTCAGGAGCGGATGCTGCTGATTGTGCCAAATAATGGTGCGATTCATAACTTTGATGATGAAGCGATGGTCGAGATCCCATGCCTGGTGGGGCATAACGGCCCGGAACCGCTGACGGTGGGGGATATCCCGCAGTTCCAGAAAGGGTTGATGAGCCAGCAGGTGGCGGTTGAGAAGCTGGTGGTCGATGCCTGGGAGCACCGCTCTTACCAGCGTTTGTGGCAGGCTATCACCCTGTCGAAAACCGTGCCGAGTGCGTCTGTAGCTAAAGCGATTCTGGATGATTTGATCGACGCGAACAAAGAGTACTGGCCGGAACTGCGCTAACCCAGTTGACCGGCATCCTCTGGGTGCCGGTCCGCATGTTTCAATACCGCCGACGGCGCATAGCCAAATTTGTGTTTAAACGCCTTGCTGAAATGAAACGAGTCAAAGAAGTTAAGTATATCAGCGACCTGCCCGACCGTATTTCCCTCCTGCTTTAGCAGCGACAGCGCCAGTTCCAGCCGCGCATCCAGATAGTATTCTTTCGGTGTTTTTCCGGTATAGCGTAAAAAAAGACGACGTAGCCAGGCTTCGCTACAGGGGATAGTGGCTGCCATATCCGCCACGCTCCACCGTTTTTGTAGACTGGCATGTAGAGTGGCAATCAGTTTTTCAATCTGTATTCGCTGTGGGTCTTTTTTACCTTCGGCGTAAATAAGACAAATCCATTGATAAATTATTTTTGTGAGAAAGGCGACTGCCAGATTATTTTTTATTGAGTCTGGGGATGTAATTAATCGCGAAACTTCGGTCAGCTCCTGATTATAAATATCACCATTATAAATAATGCTTTGTTGTCGTAGCGGAATATCCATTACGCTGGTTGGTGTGAATTCCATCCAGTATTGTTCCCATACCAATCCTTCACAGTGATAAGACTGTATATCGGTTGGTTTTAAAAAGATTATACAGTTTCCGGTAAGCGTGATTTGTTCACCGCCTTTAAGAAGGATTTTTCCACAGCCCTGGACGGTGTAGACCGCAACCCATGAATTAGCAATCAGCGGTTTTTTCTTATCACGTGGCCAAATAACCCGATAATGTTCGTCGGCATAGGTGTGCCACAGCGAGATCAATGAAATCCCGCTGGAGATCACACTTTCATGAATCAACAGGGGAATATTGTACGTAGTTTCGTTTTTTACATGCGAACTTTGCATCTTTCCATTCATTTTAATTTCCCACCGGAGAATTATGCCCACAACCTGAACTTAACAGAAAAAATCTGTTCAGGGATATGACGTTTTTATTTTAAGAAATCTGACTGCCTGACCCGGCGCACATTACCTTGCATTCCCCCTACAGCTGCCGGGACATAATGAAAAATAAGGGCTATGAGATGAATACGCTACAAATTCTGAGCTTTGTGGGCTTTACGCTGCTGGTGGCGCTAATCACCTGGTGGAAGGTACGTAAAACGGATACCGGATCGCAACAAGGGTATTTTCTTGCCGGGCGTTCATTGAAAGCGCCGGTGATTGCCGCGTCATTGATGTTAACTAATCTTTCAACCGAACAGTTGGTTGGTCTGTCTGGTCAGGCTTACAAAAGCGGAATGTCGGTTATGGGTTGGGAAGTCACCTCTGCGGTGACGCTTATCTTTCTGGCGCTGATTTTTCTACCTCGCTATCTGCAACGTGGTATCGCTACGATCCCAGATTTTCTGGAAGAGCGTTACGATAAAACCACGCGAATCATTATCGATTTTTGCTTTCTTATTGCCACTGGCGTCTGCTTCCTGCCGATTGTGCTTTATTCAGGGGCGCTGGCGCTGAATAGCCTTTTTCACATCGGTGAATCGCTGAATATTTCTCAGGGCGCAGCAATCTGGTTACTGGTTATTTTGCTGGGCCTTGCCGGGATTATTTATGCGGTGATCGGCGGTTTACGTGCGATGGCGGTGGCCGATTCTATCAATGGTATAGGGCTGGTGATTGGTGGATTGATGGTCCCCGTGTTCGGCCTGATTGCGATGGGAAAAGGCAGTTTTTTACAAGGTGTTGAGCAACTGACCACCGTACATGCGGAGAAATTAAACTCAATTGGTGGAGCGAACGATCCGCTGCCGATAGGTGCAGCCTTTACCGGTTTGATTCTGGTGAATACCTTCTACTGGTGTACTAATCAGGGCATCGTACAACGTACGCTGGCTTCCAAAAGCCTCGCCGAAGGGCAGAAAGGAGCATTGCTCACAGCGGTATTGAAAATGCTCGATCCACTGGTGCTGGTATTACCAGGTTTAATTGCTTTTCATCTATACCAGGATCTGCCAAAGGCGGATATGGCATATCCGACACTGGTAAATAACGTGCTGCCTGTCCCTTTGGTGGGGTTTTTCGGTGCCGTTTTATTCGGCGCGGTAATCAGTACATTCAATGGATTTTTAAACAGCGCCAGTACCTTATTTAGCATGGGAATATATCGGCGGATTATTAATCAACACGCCCAATCGGAACAGCTGGTTCGGGTTGGGCGTAAGTTCGGATTCTTTATCGCGGTAATTTCCGTGCTGGTAGCACCGTGGATCGCTAATGCACCGGAAGGACTCTACAGCTGGATGAAACAGCTCAACGGTATTTATAACGTGCCGTTGGTGACCATCATCATCATGGGATTCTTTTTCCCGCGCATCCCTGCGCTGGCAGCGAAAGTCGCTATGGGATTCGGTATCGTCAGCTACATCACCATTAATTATCTGGTGAAGTTCGACTTTCACTTCCTTTACGTACTGGCCTGTACCTTCTGCATCAACGTGGTGGTGATGCTGGTTATCGGCATTATCAAGCCGCGTGCGACGCCGTTTAAATTCCATGATGCTTTTGCGGTAGACATGAAGCCGTGGAAAAACGCCAAACTTGCCTCTGTCGGTATCCTGACCGCGATGCTCGGCGTCTATGCCGGACTGGCGCAGTTTGGAGGGTACAACACCCAATGGCTGACGATTCTCTGCTACTCAATTACGGCGGCAGTGATGATGTATTTAATTTACAGCAGCTGGCAGACGCGTCGTTTGGCCACTGCGCTTTCTGTCTCTGACGCTAAGGATAAAGCATGACCCGCCCTAATTTTCTGTTCATTATGACTGATACCCAGGCGACCAATATGGTCGGCTGTTATAGTGGTAAGTCGCTGAATACCAATAACATTGATAGCCTGGCGGCGGAAGGTATTCGCTTCAATTCTGCTTATACCTGCTCACCGGTGTGCACCCCGGCCCGCGCTGGGCTGTTTACCGGTATTTATGCCAACCAGTCCGGCCCGTGGACCAATAACGTCGCGCCGGGGAAAAATATCTCCACCATGGGACGCTATTTTAAGGATGCGGGCTATCACACCTGCTACATCGGCAAGTGGCATCTCGACGGGCACGATTACTTTGGTACCGGTGAGTGCCCGCCCGAATGGGATGCTGACTACTGGTATGACGGGGCAAATTACCTCGCGGAACTGACGGACAAAGAGATCGGTTTGTGGCGTAACGGTCTGAACAGCGTGGAGGATTTGCTGGCTAACAATATCAATGAAACCTTTACCTGGGCGCACCGCATCAGTAACCGGGCGGTTGATTTCCTCCGCCACCCTGCACGTGATGAAGAACCCTTCCTGATGGTAGTTTCCTACGACGAGCCGCATCACCCGTTTACCTGTCCCGTGGAGTATCTGCAGAAATATCAGGATTTTTATTATGACCTGGGGATGAAGGCGCACGACTCTTTGAGTAACAAACCTGAACATCATCGTCTTTGGTCTGAAGCGATGCCTTCACCGGTAGGTGATGATGGGCGCTATCACCATCCGCTCTATTTTGCCTGCAACGACTTTGTCGATGACCAGATTGGCCGGGTTATTAATACCTTAACGCCCGTGCAGCGGGACAACACCTGGGTCATTTACACCTCCGATCATGGCGAGATGATGGGGGCGCATAAGCTTATCAGTAAGGGGGCAGCGATGTATGACGACATCACGCGAATTCCGCTGATTATGCGCTCGCCTCAGGGAGAATCAATGCAGGTAGACACGCCGGTCAGCCATATCGATCTGCTGCCGACGATGATGGCGCTGGCGGGTATTGAGAAGCCACAAATCCTGCCGGGTGAAAACATCCTTACCGTTGAAAAACCACGCGGTGTGATGGTGGAGTTCAATCGTTATGAGATTGAACATGACAGTTTTGGCGGATTTATACCGGTACGTTGCTGGGTGACGGATGACTGGAAGCTGGTGCTGAACCTGTTTACCAGTGATGAGCTTTACGACAGACGAAACGATCCCGATGAGCTACACAACCAGATAGATTCGCCGCAATTAGCCGATGTTCGCTGCCAGATGCACGACGCGCTGCTGGACTATATGGATAAAATCCGCGATCCATTCCGCACCTATCAGTGGAGTTTACGTCCCTGGCGTCCTGACGCTGTACCGCGCTGGATGGGCGCTTTTCGCCCGCGCCCGCAAGACGGCTATTCTCCCGTGGTACGCGATTACGACACCGGTTTACCAACCCAGGGCGTAAAAGTGGAGGAGAAAAAGCAGAAGTTCTGACTACAATGCCAATTGGCGCAGATACTCATATTTGCACTTACCTGTCGGCCGGATAAGGCATTAGCCGCCATCCGGCAATGACAGCCAGAGGAGTTTGAATGAAAATTTCCCGCCTTGGAGAAGCCCCGGATTACCGCTTCTCACTGGCAAATGAGCGTACCTTTCTGGCGTGGATCCGTACCGCGCTGGGGTTTCTGGCGGCGGGGGTTGGTCTCGACCAACTGGCTCCGGATTTTGCCACGCCGGTAATTCGTGAGCTTTTGGCGCTGTTGCTGTGCCTGTTTGCCGGTGGTCTGGCGATTTATGGCTACCTGCGCTGGCTGCGTAATGAGAGGGCGATGCGCCTGAAAGAGGATTTGCCCTATACCCATAGCCTGTTAATCATCAGTCTGATTTTGTTTATTGTCGCGGTGATTGTCATGGGACTGGTGCTGTATGCCGGATAGCCGTAAGTCGCGACGTATCGCCGATCCGGGGTTACAACCGGAGCGAACATCGCTGGCCTGGTTTCGTACGCTTCTGGGTTATGGCGCGCTAATGGCGTTGGCGCTGAAGCACAACTGGCATCAGGCGGGCTTCCTGTTTTGGGTTTCAATTGTGGTGCTGGCGCTGGTGGCGATCGTTCTGTGGCGCTATACCCGCAGCCGTAATCTGATGGATGTTACGCATAGCGATTTTTCTGAATCTCGCGCGGTGCGTGACAAATTTATGATCTCCCTCGCGGTGTTATCCCTCGCAATACTGTTTGCTGTAACGCATGTCCGCCAACTTATTGCGTTTATCGGGAATTTAGCATGACAGGATGTCAGGTCATGGCCAAACCAGCCAGCTCTCGTTGTAACCTGGATTGTCGTTACTGTTTTTACATCGATAAACCCACTCAACCCGAAATGGATGACGCCACCTTAGAGACGTTTATTCGTCAGCATATCACCGCACAGCCGGGGGCTGACGTGATGTTCGCCTGGCAGGGCGGAGAGCCAACCCTCTGTGGCATCGACTTTTTCCGCCGCGTAGTGACGTTGCAAAAACAGTACGGGGAAGGGAAGAAAATCCATAACGCGTTCCAGACCAACGGGATTTTGCTCAACGACGAATGGTGTCAGTTTTTGCACGATAACGGCTGGCTGGTGGGGATTTCGTTGGATGGCCCCGCCGAGTTGCACGATGCTTATCGTGTTAACCGCAGCGGAAAACCGACTCACCATAAGGTGGTGGACGCCATTGCCAGGCTCCGTAAGCATCAGGTGGAGTTCAATCTGCTGGTAGTGGTTAATTCTCTGAACAGCCAGCGACCAGGGCAGATGTATCGCTACCTACGCCAGCTTGGCACGCCTTTTTTGCAGTTCATTCCGCTGGTTGAATATGATGAAGACGGTGAGCTTACCGCCGAATCCGTCCCGCCTCAGGCGTGGGGAACCTTCCTGAATTCCGTCTTTGATATCTGGGTCAGAGAAGATATTGGCCGCGTATTCGTCCAGTTATTTGATTCAACTCTGGGCGTATGGTGCGGACACCCGGCGCAGATGTGTTCGCTAAGCTCCACCTGCGGACATGCTTTTGCTCTGGAAGCGAATGGCGATTTGTATCAGTGCGATCACTATGTCCACCCAGATTTTCGCCTGGGTAATATTCATCGCACGTCGTTGAGTGAGCTCAACGCCAGCCCGTGGGCAGCGGCGTTTGGTCAGTCCAAGAGAACCACGCTGAGCGCGGAATGCCAGGCGTGTTCGCTATTACGCTTTTGCCATGGCGATTGTCCAAAGCATCGCGACAGCAGTGGAAAGAGTGCGATTTGCGGCGGATACAGCGCTTTCTTCAATCATACCGCGCCGCATATGCGCGTGATGCGTGATCTTCTGAAGCAACATCGCTCACCGATGGAACTGATGGCGATGCTGCGTTAAGTTCAGCGGCGTTTAACGTCCTTTGGTCAGATACTGAGCCATTTCGGCTTCCGGCACCATGCCGCCGCCGGTCGCCCACACCAGGTGGGTGGCGTTATTGAGCTGCTCCGCGCTGAAGCCGTGCATTTGCTGATAGTCAGCAGAAGCGCAAACGTGCTGCGGACCGGCCATCCCGGCCAGCGCCGACGGCTCAAGGCGAATGCCTTCTTCCTGCGCCAGCCAGCCCAGCATGTCGTACATAGTCTGATCGTCCAGGGTGTACAGACCGTCGAGCAGACGTTCCATTGCCCGGCCAACAAAGCCGGACGCGCGGCCCACCGCCAGCCCATCTGCCGCTGTCAGGTTATCGATGCCAATGTCCTGCACAGAAATCGTATCGTGCAGCCCGGTATAAATCCCCAGCAGCATGCACGGTGAATGGGTCGGTTCTGCGAAGAAGCAGTGCACGTTATCGCCGAATGCCAGCTTCAGGCCAAAAGCCACCCCGCCAGGCCCACCGCCGACGCCGCACGGCAGGTAAACAAACAGCGGATGGTCGGCATCCACCACGCGCCCCTGCTGCGCGAACTGCGCCTTCAGACGCTCGCCGGCGACCGCATAACCTAAAAACAACGTGCGGGAATTTTCATCATCGATAAAGAAACAGTTCGGATCGGATTGTGCCGCCTTACGGCCCTGCTCAACCGCCACGCCATAATCTTCTTCATACTCCACGACCGTCACGCCGTGGCTGCGCAGTTTGGCTTTTTTCCATGCGCGAGCGTCGGCAGACATATGAACCGTCACCTTAAAGCCGATACGGGCGCTCATAATGCCGATCGACATCCCAAGGTTGCCAGTGGAGCCTACGGCGATGCTGTACTGACTGAAGAACTGTTTAAACTCAGGCGAAAGCAGAATGCTGTAATCGTCTTGTGTGGTCAGCAGACCAGCCTCCAGCGCCAGTTTTTCCGCATGGGTTAGCACTTCATAAATACCGCCACGCGCTTTAATTGAGCCGGAAATCGGTAGATGGCTGTCTTTCTTCAGCAGAATTTCGCCGTTGATGCGCTGCCCATACTCTTTTTCCAGCCGCTTTTGCATCGCCGGGATCGCGGCCAGTTCAGATTCGATAATGCCGCCGGTGGCTGCGGTTTCCGGGAATGCTTGCGCCAGATACGGCGCGAAGCGCGTCAGACGAGCGTGGGCATCCTGAACATCGTGCTCTGTCAGGCCAACATACGGTAAACCTTCCGCAAGAGAGGTAGTGCCAGGGTTAAACCAGGTCGTCTCCTTGAGAGCGACCAGATCTTCCACTAAAGGATGCTGGGCGATAAGTGTTTGAATGTTTTCCATAGTCAGTCTCTTTGCGCTTAGATAATAAAGGAAAGCAGGAATGTGCAAACCAGTGCAATAACGGACGCGATAAATGTCGCGGTCGTATAATATTTGAACGTCTCATTTAGGGTGGCGCCGCAGTACTGCTTCACCAGCCAGAAGAGGGAATCGGTGACGATCGTGCAGCCAATCGCGCCGGAACCGATGGCAATGGCGATGATCTCCGGGCTAACGTTGGGGTAGAGCGGCAGCATCGGGGCCACGATTGCCGTCGCGCCCATCATCGCCACCGTGGCAGAGCCCACCGCAGCATGCAGGATTAACGCCACCAGCCAAGCCAGCAGAATCGGGTGCATATGCATGTTCGAGAGGATCAGCGCGAGAGTATCCGCCAGTCCGCTGCTCTTGAGGATAGCGTTGAATGCGCCGCCTGCGCCGATAATCAGCAAAATGTTAGCAATGGAGCCAAAACCGTTTTCGGTGTGGGTCAGCAGCGCACCCATGCCAATGTGCTGACGCAGGCCGAGAATGTAATAGGCCACGAAAACGGCAATAAACATCGCGGTGATCGGGTTACCAATAAACTCCAACAGCGTATAAACCGTGCTGCCTTTCGCCATGTTCAGCTCAGCGACGGTTTTTACCAGCATCAGGCCAATCGGCAGCAGTACGGTAAACAGCGTAGCGCCCAGCGATGGCAGCGTACTTTCGTCGCGCACCTTGAGGTCGGAAAACTCAGCCGGAACCGGTTTAAACGGCAGACGGTTACCGAGGAATTTCAGATACAGCGGACCGCCGATCAGCGAGGCCATTAAGCCCACCAGTAAGCCGTAGACAATCACGGTGCCAATGTCCGCGCCCAGCTTGTTCGCCACGAACAGGGCGGCTGGATGCGGCGGCACGACGCAGTGTACCGCCATCAGCGCTGTACATAACGGAATCGCCAGCTTCAGTAGCGAGGTATTGGTTTTTTTGGCAATTGAAAAGGCCAGAGGAATCAACAGCACTACGCCGACTTCAACAAACAGTGTGATCCCGCAAATCAGCCCGACCAGTACCATAATGACGTCAGCGGAAAGCCAGCGACAGCGCTGTAGCGTCAGGCCGATACGTTCGGCCGCGCCGGACACTTCCATCATTTTGCCAAGAATGGTCCCAAGGCCGATAACCGCGGCGAGGAAGCCCAGCGTACCGCCGATGCCACTCTCAATGGCATTGACCATATCCAGCGGCCCCATACCCATCATCGTACCCACGAAGAAGCTGGCTAACAGCAGCGCCAGAAACGGGTGGAATTTGAACTTCACGATGGTCAAAACGATTAACACGATGCTTATCAGCAGCGTGCTCACAACCCAGATTTGAGAGTGCATAACTCACCTTGCCCTGTGATTAATATAGGGTTATTGGACAAAAATAAGGCATGGTCTGACAAACGATATAAATCCCCTTTCACATGAGCCAGATTGCATCAAGTAGGTGATTTACGTCTAATTACGCTTTGTTTATGCGATATGGTTCACCTTGATTCATCTTTGTGCTGATTTTTGCAGCGAACTTTTTTACACTCCGGCGAATGAATCAGGAGGACAGGAGGTGAACATGGATCCCTTACGCGAGGTCAGAAATCGGCTGCTCAACGGCTGGCAGTTGTCAAAGCTGTATACCTTTGAAGTGGCGGCCCGGCACCAGTCGTTTGCGCTGGCGGCAGATGAGCTGTCATTAAGCCCCAGCGCTGTCAGCCATCGCATTAATCAGCTGGAAGATGAGCTGGGTATTCAGCTGTTTGTTCGTTCGCATCGTAAAGTGGAACTTACCCACGAGGGCAAGCGGGTATTCTGGGCGCTGAAATCATCGCTGGATACGCTGAATCAGGAAATCCTTGATATTAAAAATCAGGAGTTGTCCGGGACGCTCACCGTCTACTCACGGCCTTCTATCGCTCAGTGCTGGCTGGTTCCGGCGCTCGGCGACTTTACCCGTCGCTATCCGTCGATTTCGCTGACCATGCTGACCGGGAACGACAACGTCAATCTGCAGCGTGCCGGGGTCGATCTGGCCATCTATTTTGACGACGCGCCCTCCGCGCAGCTCACGCACCACTTCCTGATGGATGAAGAGATCCTGCCGGTATGCAGCCCGGACTACGCTCGCCGCCATGACCTTACCGGTTCGCTGGTGAATTTACCGCACTGTACGTTGCTGCATGACAGACAGGCGTGGAGTAACGACTCCGGGACCGATGAATGGCACAGTTGGGCGCAGCATTTTTCGGTGAATCTGCCGACATCGTCGGGAATTGGTTTCGATCGTTCTGATTTGGCGGTGATTGCGGCGATGAATCATATCGGCGTGGCGATGGGCCGAAAGCGGCTGGTGCAAAAACGCCTCGACAGTGGAGAGCTGGTTGCGCCTTTTGGCGATATGGCGCTGAAATGCCATCAGCACTACTACATCACCACCCTGCCTGGCAGACAGTGGCCGAAAATCGAGGCGTTTATTCGCTGGCTTCAGGAACAGGTTAAATAAGCAGGCCGCGAATATTTTTTACGCTTTCTCGCTACACGCAAAGTGAAAAAGCATGCTAAATACGTGATATCACTCCTGATGATTTGCGTAAGGACGACCGTGTTAAAGCCGATTGTTTCCCTTTTACTGTTAGCCAGCGCCACCGTGTGTGCCGCGCAACCTGTGCTGACTGCGGCGCAGTATGCGCAGCAGCTTGGCGTTGGGATGGACGTAGACTGGGCGCGCACCGATCGGGGTATCCGTGAATTCGATCCGCTGGTGGTGCGGGATTACAAGGCGAAAGGGTTAACCCACGTGCGCATTCGCGTGGCGGGAGAGCCTACGGAGGCGCGGCTTATACATCTGCGCAAGCTGGTGGAAGCCTGCGAGCAGTATGGCGTGATCCCGATAATTGCCTATCAGGCTGACGAATATAAAAAAGATCCCAGTACCGGTAACGAAAAAGAGGTGGTTAACTGGTGGGTGGCGGTGGCGCATTACTTTGGTCAAAGCTCGCCGTTGCTGGGTTTCGACCTGATATACGAACCCTCTGATAAGCTCAACCATAATCAGGTATCGCTCAATCGGGTGTATGACAAAACCATTCGTACTGTCCATGCCATCGACCCGCAGCGGATGATTTTTATCGCGCCGCGACTACGCGCCGCGCCGGAAGATTTGCCTGACCTGAAACTGCCGCCGCAAAGTCAGAATACCGTGCTGGCTCAATGGCATATTTTTCCGTGGGGGCCGCTGAAAAATAATGGTAAATATCCGTGGACCTCAGGCACAGCGGCAGAAAAGGCCGCTATTCGCGCCCGTATCAATACCGCCATTCACTGGCAGCAGAAAACAGGTCATGTCAGTTGGGTGGGAGGCTGGTCGCCAGGAGAAACAATCAGGAACGCGCCTTCTGCCTCGCAAATGGCGTTTGCCCGATTTATGGCGTGCGAACTGAAAAAAGCGAAAATTCCCTATGCTATCAATGCGGATACGCAGTTTTATGATGGCGAGGAAGGCGCCTGGCGTCCGGCGCTGGAGCCGTTACTGACGACGATGATCGCGCCTGAATGCGAAAAGCCCGGCGATAAGCCGGGCCATCATACGCTTAAACCGCCTGCCCCTGATGCGACACGCGTGACGCCAGCGGAAGCCAGCAAACAAAAATCAACAGTCCCATAAGGGTCATCAGCAGGCCCAGACTGGCTTGCCCGGTCTGCGGCAGCATTGCAGAGAACCACGCCAGCACGCCGGAACCAATATTCTGTAATCCCCCAACCAGCGCACCGGCAGTGCCTGCCAGGAATGGGAAAGGCTCCATTGCGCCACTGGTTGCCAGCGGAAACAGCATCCCGGCACCGAAGAAAAATAGTGCGGCGGGAATCAGCAGCGTCCAGACGTTCATCACGTCAAACAGGCCCGGGATCCACATCATTAAACCGGCTACCAGACAGCAGATAACCGACTGCCACATCAGCGTCGAGAAACGCTTATTCGGGCGACCGGCGAACCAGGCGCCGAAAAATGCCGCCGGGATGGGCAGAATAAACAGGATACTGACCACCATGCTGCTTAAACCGAGCCTTGCGCCCAACAATACCCCGGAGCAGGCCTCGAAGACCGCAACGCCCGCCAGGCCGCCGATCAGCATCAGCACGTAACAGGTGAAAGAACTGTTACCAAACAGCGTTTTATAGCTGGCGATAAGGCGTGGACGCGGTGCGCCCGCAGGACGCGTTTCCGGCATCCAGCGCGCCATGCTAAACGTGACGCCCGCGCACAGAACCAGCAGGAAGATGTAACAGGCGCGCCAGTTCCACAGGGTATCCAGCATGCCGCCAATCAGCGGGGCCAGCAGTGGACTCACCAGAATCCCCATGTTTAACAAACTATTCGCGTGGCGCAGCTGCGTGCCTTCGTACAGATCGCGCGGTAAGGTTCGCGCCATTACACCGCCGACGCCTGTTCCCATGCCCTGGATTGCACTGGCGATAATCAGTACCGTCAGGCTGTGGGTGGTAATCGCGACCAGCGTGGCCAGCATAAAAATAGACATTCCGGCGAGGATCACCGGACGGCGGCCAACGCGATCGGAAAGTGGGCCGTAAAACAGTTGTGACAGGCCGTAGGTCAGCAGGTAGGCGGCCATTACGCTTTGCACCGCTCCTTCGCGAACGTTCAGTTCACGCGCCATATCAGCAATCGCGGGGATATAAATGGTTTGCGCCATCTGACCTACCGCCACCAGTAATACCAACATCAACAACAAATTGACGCTTCTATGCCTTTTCATTTCGCTGATTACTTTTAAAAAAGAGAAAAAAGAAGAATAAGGTGCTGTACTTTCCCATAAATGCGCGTGGAATCTACCACAACAGAAAAAGAAGGCCAGATAGTGGGCTGGAATGTTTACGCGATGAACGGCAGGAAATGTAAACAAAAAGCGGCAACAAATGTTGCCGGATTGCATCGGCTTTACGGCGCGATCATGACAAGCGAAGTAAGACAGCGCCTACGGCAATACCGGCGGCCGCGACAAGGCGTATTCCGGCAACCTTTTCTTTCAGCAGCAGCCAGGCGAGTAGAGCACCAAACAGAATGGAGGTTTCACGCAGCGCTGCGACCACCGCCAACGGAGCCTGGGTCATGGCCCACAGCGCCAGACCGTAAGAACCCATCGTACCAATTCCACCCAGAATACCTTTCTTCCACTGCTGTACCAGATAGCGTGACGCTTCCCGGCGCCGGGCGATCATCGCCCAGCCCAGCAGACAGGAACCGTTCAGAAAGAAGGTCCACAGCGTATAACCGAGCGCGGTTTCTGATAAGCGTACGCCGGTGCCATCAACCAGCGTGTAACCGGCAATAAAGCAGGCGTTAATGAGCGCCAGTACGATCCCGCGTTGTGAGCTGCTGCGTCCGTTAAATGCCATGCCGAGAATGGCCAGACAGATCGTAGCAATCCCCACCCAGGCAAACACAGACAGGCTATCGCCAAGGAACAAGACGCTGATAATCGCAACCAGCAGCGGTGCTGTCCCACGCATCAGAGGATAGGTCTGACTCATATCCGAAACCTGATAGGTTTTGGCGACCAGGACCGTATACACCACTTGCAACGCGGTTGAGACGGCCAAAAACGGCAGGCTGGCGGCGGAAGGCTGAGGCGCGAAGGGTAAGCAGATCAATGCCATAATCGCCGCGGAGCCGCTGACGCCAATCGCCGAGTACAGTTTATCGTTTCCAGCTTTAACAATGGCATTCCAACTGGCATGCAGCAGCGCGGCAAACAGCAAAATGCAGAAAACAGAAAGCGTCATGGTGGCGTTCTTCCCTGAGAATGTCATAAAAACGTAACATATTGGCGCGAGACAAGCACCAGGGAGAAGGTGAAAGGGGAGCGGAGTGTTACCCGCTCCCCTTAGGTGCGACTTGAATCCGAATTACTTAACGTATTTCAGAACGGCATCAAGTAGTTGCAGTGCTGCAACAATGAGTTTGAGGATAAGAATAGCGATATCCACGAGGCTCATACGCTCTCCTTTTGGTACAAGGAGCACGGTGCTGACGTACCTCGCCGCTGCCTGTTGCCAGCACCTTTGTTGACATAACACAGTGTGCTCACACGGGGGTTAAGGCGCTGACGGCACCACCCGTTTCAGCCAGGACTTTGATGCGCCGGTTTACGATGCGGCCCCCGCATAACACATTGCGTACCGAGACATTATAGATAAGTACTGTATAAATTAACAGTATTTTATGGACATTGTGTCATTCATGTTCCATACTCAAAACCATCAAAATTCGTGCCGAAATTGCGTGTTCTTCGCAGAACGCGTATACTTTTTCCGTTGACATAACACAGTGTGTTCGGCGGCTACCAACCGCACAGCGCTGAAAAAAACCTCGCTCCGGCGGGGTTTTTTGTTTTCCGACTCTGCACAGCGAAATGTGATCGTTGACGCATTTTTATGCAGATGAAAATTTTTCCATTGTCACGCTGAAAAACCTGTGTTTGTATAAATCCAGTTAATCAACAAACAGACAGGTCCCTAATGAACCCTTCCATGCTGACTGCGACCCTACTAAAAACTGCGCCATCTCGCGCAGCGGTCGTCGTGCGTGTGGTGGTGGTCGTCGGCAATGCGCCGTAGGGTCCGGATCAACACACGATTCCAAAACCCCGCCGGCGCAAACCGGGCGGGGTTTTTCGTTTAAGAGACCTGCCCGAAGCAAAGGCCCAGAATAAAAGGACTGGAGCATGGCAAGTTCGGGCATAACATCCAAGCGTACGCGTTTTACGGGCGCAGAATTCATCGTTCATTTCATGGAACGCCAGGGGATTCAGGTGGTCACCGGTATTCCTGGCGGATCGATTCTTCCCGTCTATGACGCCTTGAGCCAAAGCACGCAAATCCGTCATATCCTGGCGCGCCACGAGCAGGGCGCGGGGTTTATCGCGCAGGGGATGGCGAGAACCGATGGTAAACCCGCCGTCTGTATGGCCTGCAGCGGACCGGGTGCGACCAACCTGGTGACCGCCATTGCCGACGCGCGGCTGGATTCTATCCCGCTGGTGTGTATCACCGGGCAGGTTCCGGCCTCAATGATCGGGACCGACGCCTTCCAGGAAGTCGATACCTACGGCATCTCTATCCCCATCACCAAGCACAACTATCTGGTCCGCCATATCAGTGAATTACCGCAGGTCATGAGCGATGCGTTCCGCATTGCGCAGTCCGGCCGTCCGGGCCCGGTGTGGATAGACATTCCTAAGGATATTCAAACCGCCGTTTTTGAAATTGAAGAGATGCCGGAGCCCGCGCAGAAAATGGCGGCACCGGCGTTCAGCCAGGACAGCATTCGCGATGCCGCAGCTATGATTAACGCCGCACAGCGTCCGGTGCTGTATCTCGGCGGCGGCGTGATTAACGCGCCTGAGCGGGTTCGTGAACTGGCAGAAAAAGCCATGCTGCCCACCACCATGACCTTAATGGCGCTCGGTATGTTGCCGAAAGCGCATCCGCTGTCGTTAGGCATGCTGGGTATGCACGGCGCGCGCAGCACTAACTTTATTCTGCAAGAAGCGGACTTATTGATTGTTCTGGGCGCGCGTTTTGATGACCGGGCGATTGGTAAAACCGAGCAGTTCTGTCCGAACGCCAAAATCATCCATGTGGATATCGACCGCGCGGAACTGGGTAAAATCAAACAGCCGCACGTGGCAATTCAGGCGGATGTCGATGAGGTTCTGGCGCAACTGATCCCATTAATTGACGCGCAGCCGCGAGAGTCGTGGCATCAAATGGTGGCCGATTTACAACGCGAATTCCCCTGCAGCATTCCGCAGGAAAGCGACCCGCTCAGCCACTATGGGCTGATCAACGCCGTAGCGGCCTGCGTGGATGACAATGCCATTATCACCACCGACGTAGGCCAGCATCAGATGTGGGCCGCACAGGCTTACCCGCTGAACCGTCCGCGTCAGTGGCTGACCTCCGGCGGTCTGGGAACCATGGGCTTTGGCCTGCCGGCGGCAATTGGCGCAGCGCTGGTCAACCCGGACAAAAAGGTGCTGTGCTTCTCCGGCGACGGTAGCCTGATGATGAATATTCAGGAAATGGCAACGGCCAGCGAAAATCAGCTGGATATTAAAATCATCCTGATGAATAACGAAGCGTTGGGTCTGGTGTATCAGCAGCAGAGTTTGTTCTATAAGCAGGGCGTTTTTGCGGCGACATATCCGGGGATGATTAACTTTATGCAGATAGCCGCCGGGTTTGGCCTCGAAACCTGCGATTTGAATAACGAAGCGGATCCACAGGCAGCGTTGCAGGAGATTATTAATCGCCCTGGACCTGCGCTGATCCACGTGCGCATCGATGCCGAAGAAAAAGTGTACCCGATGGTGCCGCCGGGTGCGGCAAACACAGAAATGGTGGGGGAATAAGCCATGCAACAGCAGACTCATGACAACGTAATCCTGGAACTCACCGTACGCAACCATCCGGGCGTAATGACCCACGTCTGCGGGCTGTTTGCCCGCCGCGCGTTCAACGTGGAAGGCATTCTCTGTCTACCGATTCAGGACAGCGACAAGAGCCGCATCTGGCTACTGGTCAACGACGATCAGCGTCTTGAGCAGATGATAAGCCAGATCGACAAGCTGGAAGATGTGGTGAAAGTGGCCCGCAACCAGTCCGACCCGTCGATGTTTAACAAAATCACGGTTTTCTTTGAGTGAGTTAGTCGCCGTCTGAATCCGGGGTGATGACTTTGACAGAGCCGTTCCGGCAGTGGGTTGCATAATCTGCCGGCAACGGGCGATCGCTTATCAGTACGTCAAAAGTGGAAAGCGGACCAATGCTGGCGGGAGCAACCTCATCAAACAGGGCGTGGCGGGTCAGCAGAATTTTGCGCAATCCGCGTTCCATCGCTTTGCGTTTGGTGGCCAGATCGTCCGGATTGAACCAGCTAACGCCGAAATGCTCATGGACTCCGCTGGCAGAGATAAACACTTTTCGTGGGTTGAGCGCATCCAGCGGAGAGGGATTGCTGGTGTCGTAAAAGGCATCACTTTTCGCCCGATAGGTGCCCCCGCAAAGAATCACCGTGGCGTTGGGTTTTTCATTTAGCGCCACGAATACCCGGTGTGAGTAGCAAATTCCGGTAAAGGTAATATCGTCCGGGATCATGCTGACGACTAATGGCATTTCGGCACCATTATCAAAAAAGACCAGATCGTTTTCACTGACCAGTCCTGCGGCCAGAATGGCAACCGGTAAATCGTCGCGATGATACTGCTTTTGCACGGGGAGCGGAGCGTTAACGAGGGTGGCGGGCTTGTTCACCATCACGATGTAACCACCGAGTAGCGTAAGCGGCAATGGTTCGTCATCCTGGCTGAGATCCCGACGGATGGTCATCACGGAAACCTCCAGCATGCGCGCCGCCTCTTTCAGATGGATTCTGTCGGTCTTCTTCAACAATTCCATCAGACGTCGAATTCGTTCTTTTTGCTTGGTTTCCATGCACACTCTCCACGAATCATGTTTTCATGTTCCTTCAGTAACATTTATGTGTTTCTGGGAACATGATATTGCTGCATTACTATACGTCTGACCATTGGGAAATAAAAGCGTGTTTTTACACGTTTTATTGATTATAAGCAGCGAGTTTTCAG
Source organism: Citrobacter sp. S46_ASV_140 (assembly GCF_018919545.1). Classification (NCBI taxonomy): domain Bacteria; kingdom Pseudomonadati; phylum Pseudomonadota; class Gammaproteobacteria; order Enterobacterales; family Enterobacteriaceae; genus Citrobacter; species Citrobacter sp. S46_ASV_140. Next base: position 1,938 of record NZ_JAHLRC010000060.1, on the reverse strand, counting down.
TCAATTGTAAGCAAGTTAATCATTTTGAGTGTGATAGAGACGCAACATTTAGCATAATAAATAAACAATAAAATGATCCTCCAATCGCGATCCTAGTCACAAATGATACGGAAGTAACATGATAATGTTATTTTAATATCATTGTTGTGTGATTGTTTCTGAGAGGTAGTAAAATGGATATCGCGGTTATTGGCTCCAACATGGTGGATCTCATCACCTACATCAACCAGATGCCCAAAGAAGGGGAAACGCTGGAAGCACCCGCCTTTAAAATTGGTTGTGGCGGTAAAGGGGCAAATCAGGCCGTTGCGGCTGCTAAGCTCAATTCCAAAGTGCTGATGCTGACGAAAGTCGGTGATGATATTTTTGCGGATAACACCATTCGTAATCTCGAATCCTGGGGGATTAATACGACCTATGTCGAAAAGGTACCCTGCACCAGCAGCGGCGTTGCACCGATCTTTGTTAATGCAAACTCCAGCAACAGCATTCTGATTATTAAAGGTGCCAACAAGTTTCTCTCCCCGGAAGATATCGATCGCGCGGCGGAAGATCTGAAAAAGTGTCAACTTATTGTCCTGCAGCTGGAAGTACAGTTGGAAACGGTTTATCACGCGATTGAATTCGGTAAAAAACACGGTATTGAAGTGTTATTAAATCCCGCTCCTGCATTACGGGAATTAGATATGTCTTATGCCTGTAAATGCGATTTCTTCGTGCCAAATGAAACCGAGCTCGAAATATTAACCGGTATGCCGGTGGATACCTATGACCATATTCGCGCCGCGGCACGTTCTTTGGTCGATAAAGGTCTGAACAATATTATCGTCACCATGGGGGAGAAAGGTGCTCTGTGGATGACGCGTGACCAGGAAGTCCATGTCCCGGCGTTTAAAGTGAACGCTGTCGATACCAGTGGCGCAGGTGACGCTTTCATCGGTTGTTTTGCCCACTATTACGTTCAAAGCGGTGATGTCGAAGCCGCCATGAAAAAAGCCGCTCTCTTCGCTGCATTCAGCGTTACCGGGAAAGGCACTCAATCATCTTATCCAAGCATCGAACAATTTAATGAGTTTCTTACCTTAAACGAATAATACTCCTGCATTGTAAAAGGTAGCACTATGAACGATAAAAACATCATTCAGATGCCCGACGGCTATCTGAATAAGACGCCTCTGTTCCAGTTTATTTTGTTATCCTGTTTATTCCCTTTATGGGGATGCGCAGCCGCATTAAATGATATTCTGATTACGCAATTCAAAAGCGTATTCTCACTCAGCAACTTTGCTTCGGCATTAGTTCAGAGTGCCTTTTATGGCGGTTATTTTTTAATTGCGATTCCAGCATCTTTGGTGATTAAAAAGACCAGTTATAAAATCGCCATCTTAATGGGACTGACCCTTTATATTGTTGGCTGTACGCTCTTTTTCCCGGCATCGCACATGGCCACCTACACCATGTTCCTCGCGGCAATTTTTGCGATTGCGATTGGCCTGAGCTTCCTGGAAACTGCAGCCAACACCTACAGCTCCATGATTGGCCCAAAAGCGTATGCCACCCTGCGCCTGAACATCAGCCAGACCTTTTACCCCATTGGCGCAGCAGCCGGTATTCTGCTGGGTAAATATCTGGTCTTCTCTGAAGGCGAGAGTCTGGAAAAACAGATGGCTGGGATGAACGCGGAGCAGATCCACAACTTTAAAGTGTTGATGCTGGAAAATACCCTTGAGCCTTACAAGTACATGATTATGGTACTGGTTGTGGTGATGGTGTTGTTCCTGCTGACCCGCTTCCCGACCTGTAAAGTCGCGCAAACGGCGAGTCATAAACGTCCGTCAGCGATGGATACGCTGCGTTATCTGGCCAGCAATGCCCGTTTCCGCCGTGGGATTGTGGCGCAGTTCCTGTACGTGGGGATGCAGGTCGCGGTGTGGTCAT